>CAYUKJ010000062.1:5113-6836 GCA_964445245.1 uncultured Methanosarcinales archaeon
GGGGGAGACCACAGGATTCTCCGAGCGCGCCGTCCGCAGGCACTACGAGCGCCGCGGCTTCGAGGTCTGGCGCGCCTGCTTCCTGGACGAGTTCTTTTCGGCCGATTCCCCATTCATCAAATACCACTATGCCAAGTATTTCCGGGCCCAGGAGGTCCTCCGCGCAAAGCTTGGCCCCTTGCGGCTTGTGCGCCTCGCCAAGTTCTGCGCCAGCCACCACGGCACACCGGATTTCTTGGTCTGGCACAAGGCAGGCCTCCTGCGCTTCGTCGAGGCCAAGCGTGGGCACGAGGCCCTCTCGCCCCGGCAATACCGCACCTGCCACTATCTCCTCGCCTTGGGCCTGGAGGTGGAGCTGGCGCGCGTCGCCGCAAAGCCCGGCCGCGCCCCCTTCAAAACCCTCTCCCCCGTCGGCGAGCGCACGCCCCTCGTCGCAAGCCCCCGGCTCGCCGCTTTCGGGCGGCGCTGCAGCCGAAAGGCCTTCACTTGAGCAGAAAGCATATAAACCTGCATCCCTATAAACACAGAACGATGGCCGCGGTCAAGGAACTCATTTCGGGTACCTTGGAGCGTGCGGTGCTGTACTTCAACGGCCTGACGAACTTCCAGCAGTACGCCTGGATCGCGATCGCGGCAGGCGTCGTTTTCCTCATCCTTGCCTTGATTCTCTGGTAGCGACAGAAGGCTTTTATATTAGTTGTGGTTAATCATGTTTTATTAATGTTATATGGGGTGAGACTTTGGGTCAACAGGAAGTTTACGACTTTTTGATGAGGAATGCGAACATGTGGTTCACATCCCGAGAAATCTCCAGCATGCTGGGCGTATCTATCGGGAGCGTCACCATGTCCTTGAAGAAGCTCCGGAAGACGAACATCATCAAGTACAAGAACACCGGCAAGCGCAACACCTTCAAGTACCGGGTCGACCGGCGCAAGTAGCCCTTCTTTTTTCCCTTTTTTTTCCGGTTTTTCTGTGCCTGCCTTGTGCGTTCTCCCCGTTCGCGCCCCCGTCCTCAGCCCTGCATCTGCTTGAGGAGCATCGAGAGCAGGAGGGACAGCATGAGGATGGCGACGAAGGTGAAGATCCGCGTGAGGCGCGCCAAGGAATCGTCGCGCATGTCGTCGGGCGGCAGGAGCGTCACCCAGGTGCTGTGCCTGTCATGGACAGTCGCGGCCTCCCTGATTGTGCGGTCCGGGACCCCCTGCAAGGCGAGCTCGTCATAGATCTCTCCGAAGAAGCGGCCCTCGCCGAGGCGCTGGTCGACGTAGCGCCGCACCTCCTCCACGGACGCCTTCGAGTCCATGTCCCCCTCCTAGAGCCCTCGGTTTAAAAATGTTTTAGTCGGGGAGGCCATGTTGAAATGATTCGCCTGCGGGCGGCCGCCGCCCTGCTCGCGAGCCGCTCCAAGCTCCGAGGATGCCGTCTCCCCGTAGTCCTCAAAAACCCCCAAGGGGTTTTTGGGATGCAGAGAACCCCTGGTTCTCGCATCCCAGCACCTCCAGTGCTGTGGATGCCAGAAACGCCCGCGGGCGTTTCTGAGGAGGACACGTCCCCCTCGGCATCCTCTGCGAACCGCGGCATCGCTCGCCCTTAAGTTGAGCACAGCCGCAGGCTGTGCGATGCCACAGCAACAAAGTTGCTGGGCGCACAGGGACAGAGTCCCTGGCGCCCAACGGCCATAGGCCGTTGTGGCCCCAGAAACCCGGGGTTTCTGAGGTGC
>CAYUKJ010000063.1:0-3228 GCA_964445245.1 uncultured Methanosarcinales archaeon
CCTCAACCTTAAGCTGCTGAAGGAAATCTTGGGGGAATCAAATGTCGCCTTGGCTAGTCCCGACGAGGTTCTTGCGGCGACCGGCCTCATGATCGGAAGCATTCCGCCCTTCGGGCAGTTCTGGGGCTTGCCGGTCCTCATCGACCAGGCGGTCCTGGGCACCGACACCGTCGCGTTTAGCGCCGGGAGCCACACGCACTCGATCGTGATGGCGCGACAAGACCTCCTGAAGATCGTCCCGCACCGCCTCCGCAATCTCGCCGCCTAGGCGCCAGAGGCGGCCAGCTCCGGCTGCCGCTTGGGGAGGGCGGCCCCGTCAAGGAGCTGGTCCATGGTCCGGGCATAGATGGCGCTGGCCCGCTCCAGCGCGGGCGAGTAGTCGACGGCGCACTTGCGCGCAAGGTCGAGCCGGTAGTGATGCAGCGCAACGAGATTCGCCACATCGCCAAGGACGGCCTCGGCAGTCAGCGCCCCATCTCTGTGGAGCCCAATCATGTCCACGAGCTGGTCACGGTCAAGGGAAAGCGTTTTTGCCTTGAGGGGCGCCGCGGACAAGCGGGCAAACTGCGCGGTGTAGGTCTCGGAAGCGGCCCAGTACGGATCCTCCGGGTCTTCCACGGGCCGGAAGGCTTTGTAGAGGTTCCAAATGGTGCGGAGGACCGACAGCGAGGTCTGGAAGCGCGCCTGCTCGGCGCCATCCAGTCTCTCCCCCCGGCTGACCTTGTCCGCTAAAAGATGGACGCCCTGGACGGCCACATAGCCCTCGGGCGTGCCTACGATGAGGCGCTGCCCGAGCCGTCCGGCCTCCTCAGAAACCGCGTTCTCAAGTGGGGAAGTCGTCGGTGTTGTCATGGTGGCCTCCGGCGTCGTTGGAGTCGTCAGTGAGATGGGAGTGTGCTGGATTTAGGTATGCTGAAGTTTAAAAACATATTCGCATGGATGATGGAAACCTGAGAAGGTTGGCATAAAAACCCTTTCTGCAGGTCAAAATGGGTGACCAGAGTTGATTGGCGGAGGGCGAGCCCATACTATTTAAATGGGGTCGGATTCCTGCCGCCGATGGCAGATGCCTTCCTTTCCGTGCAGGAGGCCCTCGACCGGGGCTCGGGCGAGGTCCGCCTCCGGGGCTGGGTGTACCGGGAGCGGGGCTCCTCCAAGATCCGGTTTCTCGTCCTGCGCGACGGCTCCAACATCATCCAGTGCGTCGTGAAAGCCGAGGCCGTGCCCCCCACTGTCTGGGAGGCCGCCCAGAAGGCGACCATTGAGGCCTCCGTCGAATTGACGGGGACGCTTCACAAGGACCCCCGCGCCCCGACTGGATTTGAGCTTGATGTTGCCGACCTGCGCCTCGTGGGCGAATCGCACACATACCCCATCACGAAGGACCAGAGCACCGAGTTCTTGCTGGACCAGCGGCATCTCTGGATCCGGAGCCGGCGCCTGGCCGCAGTCATGAAGGTGCGCCACACGGTCTTCGCGGCCTTTCGGAAATATTTTGCGGACCGGGGCTTCTACGAAAGCCACATGCCGATCTTCACGCCGACGCAGTGCGAGGGCGGCTCGACCGTCTTTCCCGTCAAGTACTTCAACGACCAGGTCTACCTGACGCAGTCGTGGCAACTGTACGCCGAGGCCGTCGTCTTCGCCCTCGAGAAGATCTTCACGATCGCGCCCTGCTTCCGGGCCGAGCGCTCGAAGACGACGCGCCACCTCTCCGAGTTCTGGATGGCAGAGATGGAGGAGGCCTGGGCCGACCTGGACGGCGTCGTTGCCCATGCCGAGGGCGTCGTGTGCGCCATGATCGGGGCCATTCTCAGCGACAACCGAAAAGAGCTCGAATTGCTGGGCGCCAATATTGCGGCCTTGGAAAAAGTCAAGCCGCCGTTTCCCCGCCTCACGTACGAGGCGGCCCTCAAGCTCCTCGCCGAGAAGGAGCGACTCAAGATCCCCTGGGGCAAGGACCTGCGCACGGTCGAGGAGAACACGCTCATGAAGCACTTCGACCGGCCGCTGGTCGTGACGCACTATCCCCTGGAGGCCATGGCGTTCTACAAGCCGGCCGACCCCCAGAACCCGAAGGTGGCCCTCTGCTTCGACATGCTGGCCCCAGGCGAGTACGGCGAGCTGGTCGGGGGCAGCGCGCGCGAGACCGACATCAACGTCCTCATAGAGCGCCTCACCGAGCAGGGCGAGCCCCTCTCGAACTACCAGTGGTACCTGGACCTGCGCCGCTTCGGCTCGATCCCGCACGCGGGCTTCGGCCTGGGGATGGAACGGGTCATCGCCTGGGTCTGCGGCCTGGACTCGATCAAGGACACGATCCCGTTTCCGCGCACCATGCTGCGCAAGTCGCCCTAGGTCCGCGGTTCCTGCCCGTCAAATTTCTTCGCTGGCGGCTCGGCCTTCGTGCCTTGGTCCTCAGATGGTTGTGTGTTCTTGTGGAGGCGGGGGTAGTGGTGCTTGTGGAACCGGTACTGCGCCAGGATGGAGAGCGCGACAAAGCCCATCCCGACGGCGCACAGCGCGAAAAGCACGGTGATGACTTTGGCCGGAGGGGTGCTGGGGGCCAATCCTGCGTAACCCCCGACTGTCGTGATCGTCATGCCGGTGAAGTAGAAGCTGTCCGCCCAGCTCCAGCCCTCCAGGAAGCGGAAGAGGGCGGTCCCCACCGTGAGGAGGCCGGCGATGGTGAGGCCGGCGACGAGGAGGCGCTGCTTCATTGGCCGCTTTGGAATCCTGGCCTTTTAAAATATTATGTCAGGACTTTCCTCTCAAGCTTTATATAGGCACAGGCGTTCTTGGCAGGCATGCTCCAGATCATCGTCAAGCAGGGCTCCATCTGCACGGCCAGGGTGGACGCCATCGTGAACCCTGCCAACTGCTACGGTTCCATGGGGGGTGGCGTCGCCAGGGCGATCCGGGACGTGGGCGGCCGTGAAATCGAGAACGCGGCCATCCACAAGGGCCCCGTCAATCTGGGCGACCTCGTCGTCACGAGGGCCGGCTCCCTGATTGCCGGCCGCATCATCCATGCCCCCACGATGGAAAATCCGGCCGAGCGCGCCGACCCGGACGTCGTGCGCGAGGCGGTGGAAAGCGTGCTTGACTACGCGGCCAGGGAGCGCCTGGACTCCCTCGCCTTTCCCGGCATGGGGACAGGCGTCGGCGGCTTGGACAAGCGCGAGTCGGCCAAAATCATGATTGCCGCTTTCCGGGCCCACACGGCCC
>CAYUKJ010000063.1:3238-6703 GCA_964445245.1 uncultured Methanosarcinales archaeon
CCCCTTTCCCCCGCCTCATCGAGCTGTATGCCTTGGACGAGGAGATGGTGGGGGCGTGGAAGGCTGAATTGGGCGCTCCGCCGCCGCCTGGGACGGCTCCCCGAGGGGGTGGGGCGATGGGGGAGTGAGGCCCATCAACCCCTCCGCCTGCGCCGCGATTCTGTCCAGGTAGGGCCCCTGCTTCTCGCCCTCGTCCTTGGGGACGGAGAGCGCCGTGATGAGGGCCTTGGCCAGCTCGGTCTCGGTGGCGGCATACGGCCCCTTGACGCGGCCGGCGTGCTCCTGCAGGACGCTGGATTCGACTTCATCGACAGAGTGCGATGGGGCCTTGATCTCCTCGAAGTCCTCGCCGACGAGCTTCGCGGTGTTCTTCATGACGTAGTAGGCGCCGGCGGCCTCCAGCCCCTCCATGAGGGCGCGAAACGGCACGTCCATGGGCCGTCCGCCCGTGAGCCGGCCGGAGGCGCGCAGCAGGACGATGGCGCCGCGGACGTCTTCCTTCCCGGCCTGGCTGCGCAAGGCAGCGGCGACCTCTTCTGGCCGCAAATGGTCGGCCTCGACGGCCAGGGTGACGACGGGGCGCAATGCGACGGGCTGAAACGTGGCCGTCCCGTCTTCGTACAGGTAGTAGCCCCCCTGCCGCAGCTTCTCAAGCTCCGCGAAGTTGCAGGGGAACAGCGGCCCGGGGTAGACGACGTGCCGGTAGCGGGCGTCGTCGTAGCGCGCCACGATGTGGACGTGGCCGCCGGCGTAGTAGTCGAAGCCGGCCGGCATGAACGTGACGGAGTAGCTCTCCATCTGCTCCAGCTCCTTGGGCTTGAGCTCGGTGAGGGGGGAGTGGAACAGGAAGATTTTGAAGCCCGGCTCTTGCTCAAGCGGCTCGCGGTCAAGCATCTCATAGTAGGCGCGCTCCAGCATCCCCTTGCGGCCCTGGACGCCGGTGAGTTTCGCGCCCGTCTTGGGGTCGGTCGTGAACGCGAGCCGCAGCGTCCCGTCCGCGACGGTGCCGCGCATCACGTTCTTCACCAGCTTCGCCTCTTCGAGGATGTCGAGCATCGTGCGGCCGCTGGGCGAGTAGTCGTGGCTGCCCGCGATCAGGTAGACCGGCACGCCTGCGTCCTTTGCCTCCTTGAGGCGGCGCATGACGTCTAGGACCGCGTCGAGGCCGGGGTGCGAGGTGTGGAAGAGGTCGCCGGCGATGAGGATGAAGTCCACGTGGGCCTCAAGCGACTGGCGCAGCGCCGCTTCGAACGCCTGCAGGTTCAGGTCCTTGAGCTTGGGGTCGCGCCAGCACCCGATGTGGCAGTCGGACAAATGCGAAAATTTCATGGAGCGGGCAAATTCAAGGCGGTATAAAACCCTATCGAAACCTCCCTGCTTGCAGGTGAGAACTAGGGGAATACGTTCACTGCGACGGGGAACTCAACAGGGAACTATCTCGTCATATGGCCTGTCGGCAAATCGCCACGGGGCGGACCCGGCACCCCGGATGGGGCTTCCCCCGCCGGGTCGCCCGTGGCTAACTCTGCTGCGTGAAACTCGAACCCTTCGGGCGGCTGAGGGGGTGGGAGTCAGTACCGACCGAGCGAAAGCGGCTCTAGAGGCCCCGGACGGAATCGTCGTTGGTGACGACGGACGGCTCGTCGCGGCCGGGCAGCGAGGCGCTGTGCGTGCGCGTCTCGGCGATGAAGTGCAGGAGGCGCTCGTGGCGGGCCGTCAGCAGGCCCTTGATCACGTCCATGTCGGCGAAGAGGTCGTCAAAGAGGCGCTTGGCCTCGGCCTGGACCTGGGCGGTGCTCCAGCTCTGCTTCTGGATGGCGGAAAGCACCGCCTCCCACTGGGCGTAGAGGCCCTCGAGCTCGTCGTGCTTGATGTTGCCGCCCAGCTGCCGCTGCAGGCGCGACAGAAAGCCGAGGACCTCGTGGATGTCGCCGACGAGGCGCTTGCGCGCGTCGGGCGAGGTCTGGCCGGCCAGCTGCGCGAGGTCCTGCGCTATCCGGGCCTCTTCGGCGCCCTTTTGCTCCAGAAAGAGGATTATGTGCTCGAGCATCTCGCGCTCGTCATCCAGGTCCCGGAGCTCCTGGGCCTCGATGGCGGACAGGGATTCCTTGAACCAGACCATGCGGACGACCCAGGCAAAGGCGATTTATAAATGTTGTGTCGGAGAAATTCTTAAATACGAGAAAGAGTTTGGTTGGAGGTATGAAGATTCGAAGGGCGATGCACGGCAATCCCCTTCTGGTTCTCGTGCTCGCTGCAGCAGCACTTCTTGTGGCCGGCTGCACCCAAACCGCCAGGTGCGACGCCCGGGAGGCGCAGATCCGGGAGAGAATAGAGTCCGCCAATTACTGCAGCGCCGATGAGGACTGCGCCATTGCCGATTTCGGGTGCCCTTTCGGCTGCGGTAGCTACGTCAACAATAAGAGCGATACCGCCGCCATACACGCGCAGATTTCCGCGTACAACGAGGCCTGCGGAGGGCCCTGTGTGTACAGATGCCCAGCGCTCCGGTACAAGCCGGCCTGCGTGCAGAGCAAGTGCGCCCCTGCGCAATGCGAGCCCGGCAAGGAGTACCGGTCCCAGGAGTGCGCGTGCCCCCCTGGCACCGAATCCTCCAGTGTTTACAACGAAGAGCAGAACGACTGGTCTTACGTGTGTACAGCAATCAGCTTGTCCTAGCTTGGGCCCTCATCTGTGCAGGAAATAATCCGGATAGCGGAGAAGCGCCGCTTGGCAAGAAGCTGAACGGCTGCCATGCACGCCGCACTGCGCCCGGCTTAGCGGGGACGATTCGCCTGGGCCCCATTACCTCATCCAGAGGGCCGTTTGAGGCCTGGAATCCTCAGGACCTCCACCTTGTTTGTCTTGGCATTCTTGACCACGTCGTCAAAGAACGGGATGCTGATCGGGATCGCGAACCGCGCGAAGTTGCTGGACACGATCGCCTCCCCCTTGTCCAGGCTGGCGATCGCGCGCCCGTCGGTGGAGAGGTCTTGGCTGGCGCTCTCAATCAAGGCGGCGCGCTCGCTGGCCATCTCGACCCCCAGGATCAGCTTCGTGTTCATGTTGGCCAGAATCTCGCGGGGGATCATCGAGGGCAGCTGCGTGATGGCCACCAGGCCCACCTTGAACTTGCGGCCCTCGCGGGCCAGCGTCGCGAAGATGTTGCCGCCTCGCTCCAGGACCTCCTTGCCCAGGACGCGGGGCGCCTCCTCCAGCACGATGCTGACGACGGGCTTGCGGTCCAGCTCGCCGCTCTGCTTTGCGGCCTTGTGGCGGCGGAAGACCTCGCTGGCCAAGAGCGAGCCGATGAGGAGCTCTTCTTGGCCGGAAAACGCGCTCGTGTCGATGATGACGACGCAGCCGTCGTCCAGGTCGCGCGAGATGTCCGCGATCACTGTCTCGCCGGCCTGCTCGTCGAAGACCCCCTTGCAGAAGAGTTGCGCGTCCTTCACGTCCAGGTCC
>CAYUKJ010000064.1:0-6680 GCA_964445245.1 uncultured Methanosarcinales archaeon
AAGTTCCAATATTTCTGCGATTTGCTATAATTAAAGATTAATGCGCTCTATTATACAACTCCGGCGTCTATTATATTCAGAAGACCGAACACTCCCATTAATTAATTCGGTCTTCTGTTATAGAGGAACACCTTATGGGTGCGGTACCAAGACCCGGAACAGCGACGGCGACACGTGCGCCTCGATGGCGGCGCCGAGAACCAGGAATCCGACGGCCAACACGACGAGCACCATCGCGTCACGCATGACGTAGTTGAAGGCGGGCGTTCGGACCTTCTTGTGCAAGATGCCCACAGAGACGATACCCCCCGCGATGCCGCCCAAGAAATAGCCAAAGGCCTCGGCCATCAAGTGTGGCAGGACCGCAAGCAGCATGAGGAGAAAGTACAGCACCGGGGAGGTGAAAGCCGCGTGTGCGGACGCCTGGGCGATGTGGCCGAAGATGGCGCCGACAACGGTGGCGTTCCAGGTGATGATGAAGATGGCGCCGCTGCCGTAGAGGAACGAAGCGAACAAGCACACGAAGAGCACGCCCAGGTTGTTGCGCAGAAGTTCGCCAAACTCGCCAAAGCGCACGGGGTAGTTGGTCTCGGTGCTCGACAGCAGCCGCAACTGGTCGGCAAAGATCGCAGAGCGCTGCACGGTGGGAAGCGCGCTGGAGAGAAGCCCGAAGGCCACCGTGATGCCAAGGAAGATGAAGAAGAAGATCTCGATGAGGTCCCGGTGATCCGAAATGAGTAGGCGCAGCGAGAAGTGCGCATGCCGCTGGTCGGTACGCTCCTGCATCGCCAGGAGCGCGTTGACGGTAGGCAGCAGCAGCAACGAGATGAAGGCCACGGCCACGGGGGAAGGGTCTTCTGGGAAGAACAGGATCGCGGCCTCCATGCCCAGTAAGGAGAAACCGGCGCCCATAAGAAACGCGTATATCTTGCGGTCGCGCAGGATTGCCGGCGTGTACAGCGACTCGAAGACCATTGGCCCACACCTACCCATGGTGTTTATAAATATTCTTTTTAAGAAAGACCGTTTAAAGGAAGAAAGACGTGGACGAACAGGCTGAATTCACGGCCTAAACCGCTTGACCCGGTGCTTCATAAATTTTTTATAGGCCACACCATCCTTCCAGGGACCGAAGATGAACAGTTCGAAGACAAAACCGGCAGAGGCAGGGACTACGGCCATCTTGGACGCGGACATCCAGGCCCTTGGCAAGGAGGCCCAGGCCGTCGCCGCGAAGATGGCTGGCCTCCGCGCCGAGCTCGGGAAGGTCATCGTGGGCCAGGAGGCCGTCATCGAACGCCTCCTCATCGCGCTGCTCGCCAACGGCCATGTCCTCCTAGAAGGCGTCCCCGGCCTGGCCAAGACGCTCATGGTCAAAAGCCTCGCCGCCTGCCTTGAGGCGAATTTCTCGCGCATCCAGTTCACGCCCGACCTTTTGCCCGCCGACATCGTCGGCACCAAGATCTACAACCACCAGACCGCAAGCTTCTCGACCAAGAAAGGCCCCATCTTCGCCCACTTCATCCTCGCCGACGAAATCAACCGGGCCCCGCCCAAGGTCCAGTCCGCGCTCCTGGAGGCGATGCAGGAGCGCCAGGTCACGATCTCCGGCGATACCTTCATGCTGCCTTCGCCCTTTCTCGTCATGGCGACCGAAAACCCCCTCGAAACGGAAGGGACGTACCGCCTCCCCGAGGCCCAGGTCGACCGCTTCATGCTCAAGGTCCTCATAGACTACCCCACCGCGCGGCAGGAGAAGGAGATCATCGCGCGCAACACGGCCGGCCACATCCCCACGGTGCGCAAGCTCCTGGGCCCCGAGGCAATCATGGCCATGCAGGCCCTCGTCATGCGCCTCTACGCCGACGACCGCGTCACGACGTATGTGACCGACCTGGTCGAGGCGACGCGGCGGCCCGCCCAGTTCGGCCTGCAGCTGGACGGCCTCATCGACTACGGCGCCTCGCCGCGCGCGTCCATCTACCTGGTGCTTGGCGCGAAGGCCCGCGCCCTCCTGGCCGGGCGGGGCTTCGTGACGCCCGAGGACGTGCAGGCCGTCGCGCACGACGTCCTGCGCCACCGCATTCTCCTCAGCTACGAAGCGGAGGCCGAGGACGTGACCAGCGACGCCATCGTCGACAAGATCCTGGCCAGGGTCAAGGTCCCCTGACTTGGCGCATCCCATGAGCGCGCTTTCCTGGTCCCATGCCGGCGCGTTTACCCTCGGCGCGGTTCTGGTCTTCGCCTTCGCCTTCGTCGGCGTCGGGACCCACCAGCCCTCCGTCGAGCTCTCCGAGGCCCAGCTGGCGGCGCTGGAGGCCCGCCTGCTGGCGTCCTTTCCGACGCCGTCATGCCCGTCAGTTCCTTCGGCGCCGCCCGGCGCCATCCAGACGGAGGCCCCCATCGAGCGCCGGATTCCGATCGTCGCCGTCAGCGCCGCCGGGGAAGGGAAAATCGGGTATCTGACGTTGCGCCTCATCCCGGGCAACAGCAACGTCCTCATCAACACGAACCCGTTCCTGGAGCCCGACCTGCAGTACAGCGCCAATGTCGCCGTCGCGACGGCCAAGCAGGAGAGCGGCGTCTTTGCCGCCAACAAAGACTATATTTTCTCGTTCGAGGTGGACAGCCAGCTCGTCGGGGGCGGCAGCGCCGGGGCCGCGATGGCGCTGGTCACGATGGCGGCCCTCACGAACCGCACCCTTGACCCGCAGACGGCCATCACGGGCGCCATCTCGCCCGACGGCCGCATCGGGCAGGTCGGCGGCATCCTCGAGAAGGCCAAGGCCGCCCACGACGCCGGCATGACGGCCTTCCTGGTCCCTGACGGGCAGAGCACTATCACGTATTATGAGCGGGTCGTCGAAAAGGAGCCCATCGCGTTCTCGCTGGTCCTCCAAAAGACGCGGGTTGTGCCGCGCACCCTCGACCTGGCCGAGTACGCCAGGGAGGAATGGGGCCTTGACGTCAAGGAAGTCAAGACGCTCAAGGAGGCTGAGGCCCTCATGCTCCGATGATGGACACCAAGACCGTCCTGCGGCGCGTCAAGCGCCTGGAGATCACGACGAACCGCGTCGTCGAGGGCCTCCTGACGGGCGCCTTCCATTCCGTGTTCCGGGGGCGCGGCATCGAGTTCCACGAGGTCCGCGAGTACGTGCCCGGCGACGATGTGCGCACTATCGACTGGAACGTAACCGCGCGCATGGACGCTCCTTATGTCAAGAGCTTCATCGAGGAGCGAGACCTCACCATCCTCCTCCTCCTCGACGTCTCCGCCAGCGGGCGCTTTGGCGCCCACAAGCCCAAGCTTGAGACATCGCTGGAGCTGGCCGCCAGCCTCATGTTCGCCGCGATGCGCAACCACGACCGCGTCGGACTCGCCCTCTTCACCGGCAGCGTCGAGCGCTACGTGCCGCCCCGGCGGGGAAAGCGCCACGTCCTCAAGCTCATCCGCGAGCTCCTCGTCTATGAGCCGCGCGCAGCGGCCACCTCGCTGATTGCGCCCCTCCAGTTCGCCTCCAAGGTCATGAAGAAGCGCAGCATCGTCTTCCTCATCTCGGATTTCTTGTGCGACGAGGCCTTCATGACGCCCCTGCGCCTCCTGGCCGGCCGGCACGACGTCATCCTCGTGCGCCTCCAGGACCCGCGGGAGCGCGCGATTCCGCCCTTGGGCCTCATCGAACTGGAGGACGAGGAGACCGGCGAGCAGGTCCTCCTCGACACGTCGAGCAAGGGGTTCCAGGCGGCGTTCCAGAAGAACCTGGCGGCGCAGGAGCTGCGCCTGGACGCCAGCATGCGCCGCCTCGGCCTCGACCTGGTCACCGTCCGGACCGACGAGCCCTTCGAGCGGCCGCTGCGCGCCTTCTTCCGGATGCGCAGCCGGAGGCTCCACGCATGAATCCGGACCTCCTCGTCAAGGCGGCCTCCGTCGTGATCGGGCTCGGCCTCGTCCTCCTTGTGGCCGGCCTGCTCTTCTCGGCGAAGGGCAAAGGCGAATCCAAGTTCGCCGTCGTCGGCCTCGTCGGCTTTCTCCCCTTCGGCCTTGCGAACGACCGCAGGCTCCTCTATGCGGGCCTGGCCCTGATGGCCGCACTCCTCATCCTCAACCTCGCCGTGTGGTGGCGGCTGCGGTGAGACGATGGGCATGACTTTTCTCCATCCGGTGTGGCTGTGGGGATTGATCGCGGTCCCCGTCGTGTTCTGGCTCCTCATCATGGCGGACCGCAAGCGGAAGAAGGCAGCCCTCGCGTTCAGCTCGCTGGGCCTCTTGAAGGGCGCCAAGCCCGCCACCTGGCGCCATCGCCTCCCCAGAATCCTCGTCATACTCATCGCCGCCCTCCTCCTCTTGGGCCTGGCTGACCCCCACCTGCCCCTCACGCAGCGCAAGGAGGGCGTCACCGTCGTCCTCTCCATCGACATCTCGGGGAGCATGCAGGCCACCGACTACCAGCCCACCCGCCTTGAAGCCGCCAAGCGCACCGCCGAGATCCTCCTCGACAGCCTCGAGGCCCCCGACCAGGTCGGCATCGTGACGTTCCAGGACGGCGCAACGACCGCCGCCTACCTCTCGCCCTTCAAGGGCAAGGTCCGCGAGAAGCTCAAGGCCATTGCCGGGCCCCAGGAGGGCCGGACCGCGATGGGGGACGGCCTCGCCCTGGCAGCCGACATGGCCGACTCGCTGCCCAACCGCAAGAAGGTCGTCATCCTCCTCTCGGACGGCGTCAACAACGCCGGCGTCATCACGCCGCAAGAGGCCGTCAGCTACGCCAAGGCGAAAGGCATCCAGGTCTTCACGATCGGCATGGGCAGCACCGAGCCCGTCGTCCTCGGCTACGACTTTTTCGGCCGGCCCCAGTACGCGGAGCTCGACGAGGCGATCCTCAAGCAGATCGCCGCGGAGACCGGCGGCCAGTACTACAAGAGCGTGGACGACCGGACGCTTGAGCAGATTTACAGCACGCTGGCCAAGGCCCTCCCCCGCGAGCGCGAGCCCACGCCGGTGCGCGACTACATCTTTGCGGCCGCCCTCCTCCTCCTCATCGCAGACCTCTACCTGCGCTGGGGCAGGTTCCGCATCATCACATGACGCGCGCATGGCTGCTCGGGGTGCTGGTCTGGCTCCTCCTGCTTCAGGTTCCTGGAGCAAGCGCCAAATCTCTCGCCGTCCAGAAGGCCGTCCTCGGCGCGCCCCAGGCAGGCGACGAGCTGACGATCTACCTCAACTTGTCCAACCCCTTCTCGGAGAACATCGTCGTCAAGCTCCGGGACGACAACGACGTGGGCGGCGTCCACCTCGTCACCGACTGCGCGCTTGCCACGCTGCGGCCCGGCGAGGGGTTGGCGCCGTACAAGATCCTGACGCCCATTGCGGCCGGCGCCTTCACGCTTGCCCCCATCCAGCTCAAATACATCAATCCCGAGACGAAGAAGGAAGACCTTGTGAAAAGCGAGCCCCTGTCCGTCACGGTCGGCGGCACGGCGGCAGTGTCAGGATCCTCGACGCAGTTCGAGAAGGCCTGCGAGTGGGACGAGCCCCCGCCCCAGGGCGGCCAGGGGCAGCAGCAGCCTCAGCAGCCCCAAGAGCCCCTGTCCCAGGAGCAGGAACAGGCCGTCGGGCAGCGCATCCAGAACAGCCAGCAGGCCGCCGACACGCAGGCACTCAAAGAAGCGATGGAGCGCGAGGCCCTGCAGAAGCAGGCCCAGGAGGAGGAATTGCGGCAAGATGCGGCGGCCGCCCCGGAGATGCAGGCCGCGCGCCAGCAGCTGGCAGCCCAGGGGTACGCGATGCAGAACACATCTGTTGCGGCCTCGGGGAACGGGACCGGCGAGGTCACGGAGAGGTTTGCAAAGCCGACGGGCGAGCAGGCGACGCTGAGCGGCGAGTTCTCGAACCATTCGCTGGACGCGCTGTCGCAGGCGTCGCCGGAAATCGAGGCGCAGCTCCAGGCCGCCCTGGACGCGGACACGCGGTATCATGAGTTCCGCGCGGAATTGAACCGGAGCGGGTTTTCGCCTGGTCCCCTCCAGTATGCGCTGCGGAACAAGACCGCGGCCGTGCGCCAGCCCTTCAAGGATCCGGGGAACCAGAGCGCGGCCATCAATGCCACGGTCCTGAACCTGACGCAGGTCGCCGCCATCTCCATGGAGCGGCCGAAAGAGGAGCGGGCGTGGTGGCCCGTCGTGGCGATGGTCCTGCTGGGGGCCTTCGCGGGCCTTCTCCTCTGGCGCCTCCGCAAGAAACCTGCCCCGTCGGCCGCCCCAGCGCAACAGATCGCGGAGCCCTTCGACCCCGTCAAGGAGGCGAGGCGGCTGCTTGCCAAGGCCGAAAAGACCTTTCCTGATCGGCCCGCGGATGCGTATGCCTATGCCTCGTTAGGGATACGGACCTATATCAGCCACGCCTTCGGCCCCAAGAAAGAGATCACGGTGGATGACGCCGTCCGCGTCATGCGGGGCCGGCCCTTTGGTGAAGAGGTGCGAGAGGCGCTGCATGCCTGTCTCCTCGTCGAGTTCGCGAAGAGGATGCCGGACCGGCAGGAGTTCGAGGGGGTCGTCGCGGCAGGGAGACGGCTCATAGAGAAACGCTGACTCTTGAAATGGGATTCATGCCCCGCCCTTTAGGGCGCCATTTCAAGACCAGAAATCCCGCCTGTAAGGGCGAGGCGCGCGCATACCGCGTG
>CAYUKJ010000065.1:0-6611 GCA_964445245.1 uncultured Methanosarcinales archaeon
CCTGCGGCTGGCCCTGTCGAAATCATCCGCCTTCGTCGGCTGCCGGCCCGCCCATCGTCGCCAAGCGGTCCTTGTTTGGGCGACTCAGCCTAAGGCGCTAAATAGTGCACCTGCTTGCGGCGCCTCACGGGAGGTTCGCGGTGGCAGCTGGAGCTGCAGCCGTCGCCGGACACGACATTGCCATCGTCGCAGCCCTCTGACCCCTCGACCAGTCCGTTCCCGCACACCTGGGCCGGCACGACGCCGCTGAGCTCGACGTCGTCAAGGCAGAGGCCGCTGCCTTCAAACCAGGCATCAGTGGTGCAGTAGAAGCGCAGCTGGAAGTCCGCCTGATGGTCGGCCAGGGGGCCCAGGAAGCGCTCATAGGCGGTCCATGCGTCGTCATCCACAGGGCTGGCGCCGTAAGTCTCAAACGTCGCCCAGGGGGCGGCGGCGCCCGTGCGGTACTGGAAATAGCAGAGGTCGAAGTTGCTGCCCTCGATCTCCATGAAGCGCCACAGCTTGAGGGTGACGTTGGAGTGGTTCGAGAGGTCGAACTCAGGGGAGAGGAGGCTGTTGGTGGCCTCGGAGTCGAAGGGCTGCTGGTGCCCGTCCAGATTGGTGCAGGCAGCCTGAGTTCCGATTTCCGAGTGGTCGCCTTCCACGCCGATGCCGAAGCACTCGCTTGCGCATTCGCCCCCGTTCTCAAGGAATGCGTGGGGTTCGCCCACCTCAAAGCGCCCGGGCCCCAAGCCCTCGGCCAGCCACCCGCTGGGCGTCTCGAAATCCGTGAGCAGCGTCCTGCGCACCGTTCCGGCGCAGTCGGCAGGGCAAGACGAAGCAGTCTCGTTGATGCCGCAGATCCCGTTGCCGCAGGCTGGCGGATGCCGGAGGCTGTAGATCTCCTCGGGCTTGATGAACCTGATCCGGGGGTCGTTTTTGGCCGAGACCAACACGCCGGCGTACAGGCCGAACTTGTCCCAATTGATCTCAGGCGAGCCTTCGGCGATGCGGTAGTCCTGCTGGTGCGTGAGGAGGGAGACGACGGGGACGCCGTTTATCGTGAGGAGGCGCTCATGGGTGAAATTGAGGATCTCGTTGTAGACCGTGTCGAAGTCTTTGAAGGGCTCGTTTGGCCCCGGCAGTCCGCTCACCGTCATGCTGACGCTGTATTGCATGACGTCGAAGTCCGGCAGGGGGTCTACGAACCCCAGCTCGCTGACGTACTGCTCGAAGTACATCTTGAATCCCAGGTCGTGGACGGCGTCGCGGATCGTCGGAGTGAAGCGGCCGAACAGCTGGTTGTAGGCCGCAGGGTAGCGCACGGTGGGGATGCCCTGCGCCTGGAGCTGGACGATGTAGTTGTTCACCCAGCCGCCGATGGCGGCCTTGGCCTCGTCGTAGGGCAAAAGCTCGATTGGAGTCCCGCCGACGGCGTCCAGGCCCTTGGGCACCAGCTCGAATGTCTGGCTGAGGTACATGTCCGCAAGGATGCGGTTGTACTCCGGATGGCCCATGTTGTTGGGATAGAACGTGAGGGCGAGCGGGATGCCGTTCTCGTCGTGCCACTGCCGCAGGAAGTCAAAAAAAGGGAAGTAGCTGGGATCCAGCCCCCCGTCGACGTCGCCCATGTAGGGGACAAGATAGACCTGCGGGTCCGCCGCCAGCGCCTCTTGCGTGGAGCCAGACGCAAGCGACGGCGTGTCCGGAGTGCTCGCATCAGGCCCGAGTCTGGCCTCAACCAACAGGGCCGAAATAACCATGAAGACCACAACAACCAGGATTGTTCGCATGATGACCACCCTTTCTCTTACACTGTTTCCTTACCCTGCCGCGCGGAACTCCATGGCATACTTAAGCATTTTGGAAGGCACGCCTTGGATTCGTCATTTTGTCACGACGAATCCTTGCTTGCTTTGTCTTCTTTTCCGCGGCCCTTGACTCTTGAAATGGGATTCATGCCTCGCCCTTTAGGGCGTCCATTTCAAGACCAGAAATCCCGCCTGTAGAGGCGAGGCGCGCGCATACCGCGTGCCTTTAGGCCGCGGTGCGCGCCGAGCGGCGGGATTTCTGATTCGCGCAGGCGTACGCCAGGTCCTGACCCAAGTGCGGGCCGCAGACCTCCGCTCTAGTCTCGCGCCAGCATCGCCGGTTTCCTGCGCCTCGGCGGTTCAACGAGGCAGATGGCGCTGCAGCCATCGCCGCCGGCCCGGTTGCCGTCATCGCAGGTTTCCCCGCCGTCTATCACTGCGTTGCCGCAGAGGTTTAAGCTGACGACGACAAAGTCGTCGCCGGAAGGCTGCCAGCTGAATGCCGTGCCGTTTGGCACGCCTGACGTGTTCTGCGCCACGCCATTGACCCTCACGCTGGTCACGAACCAGGGGTCCTGCCAGATCCTGATCGTCAACGGCACGTCAAAGACGCCGGGGTCAACCCCGCTTGCGATCCGGAACGTGATCTGGGACCCTGACGAGGTGAAATTTGAGAGCGTCGCGGCCTGCCGCTCCCTGATGTACTTGACGACTGTGCCGAACGGGGCGACCCAGAGGTCCTTTGTGGCCAGGTAGCTGATCGAGCCGTTGTCCTCGCACTCGTTGTGGAAGGTGAAGGTGATCCATTTCCCAGTGGCCTCCGCGTAGTCGGCCATCAGATAGTAATCTGGCGGCTCAAGGCCGGGATCGTGGAAATTGGGCGTGTTCAGGTTCCTGATATTCATGAAATCCAGGGGGTCGGAGTCTTCTGCCATGTTGAGATGGTAGCCCCTCGCGCCGATGAAATACCCGCTGGCGATGGTGCGCATGGCCTCATTTGTGATTCCGCAGGGCCAGGCGAAGGACGTGAGGTGCGCTGGCGGCATGCCGATCTGCGTGAGGATGTCATCGCGGTTCGACTCGATCTCCTGGCGCAGCGCGGTCTCGTTGAGCTCCTCGCACAGGTGCGAGCGGGTGTGGGCGGCCATCTCGTGGCCTTCGGCATGCATCGTCGACAGATTGTCCCAGTGGGCCTGCGTGAACGTGTCGGTGTAGGACAAAAAGTAGGTGCCAAGAAATCCGTTGGCGTCCAGCGTATCCCAGCAGGAGTTGTAGCCATCGTCGACGGAGACGGTGGCGGCGCCGGCGCGGCAGCCCTTCCAGGTGCAGGGGCTGGCCAGCTCGATCTGGCACCGGTCTGAGCAGCCGTCCCGGCTTTCTAGGTTGCTGTCGTCGCAGGTCTCGTCCCGCTCGATGACGCCGTTGCCGCACACGGACGGGGAGAGGCCGAACCAGCTGAGACCGAGGTCGTCGAGGCACAGCCCGCTTCCCTCCGTCCACACGTCGGTGATGCAGTAGACCCTGAGCTGGAAGTAGGGCTGGTGGTCGGCGGCATCGCTGAGGTTCGCGTAATACGGCGTCCAGTCGTCGTCGTTGATCTCCCCCCCGGCGCCGAAGGTCTCAAATGTGGTCCAGGGCTGTCCCGGGCCCAGCCTGTACTGGAAATAACAGAAGTCGAAGTTGTTGCCCTCGATCTCCATGAAGCGCCACAGATCAAGCGAGACATTGGTGCTGTTCAGGAAGTTGAAGGGCAGCGATGTCAGGCTGTTCGTCGCCATGGACTCGAAGGGCTGCTGGTGCCCGTCCAGATTGGTGCAGGCGGCCTGCGTGCCGATTTCCGAGTTATCGCCTTCCGCGCCTGTTCCGAAGCACACGCTTGCGCATTCGCCTTCATTTTCAGGGAATGCATGGGGCTCGCCAATCTCGAACCGGCCCGGGCCGCTGCCGTCCGGGAGCCAAAACCCCGGTGACTCGAAGTCGTCGAGGACCGACCAAGCTTCGGGCTCAGCCCTCGCGGGGGAAAAAAGGCTCCACTGCAGCAGGGACGCCAGCAGAATCGTCGTTGCAACTCTCGAATTCACCGTGATGCCTCCGCCTTTGGCCGGACGAATGCTGGAGCGGCGATGCGTGCGGCGGCGTCCGCGGCGGCGCCATGGGGCCTTTTTCCCCTGCCGTCTCCTCCCACCTTCATCAGTTCATCCCTGTTCACTTCGTCGCGAGGCGGTGTCAAATGACTCGGGGTGCGCTAATCACAGATCTTATCGCCCCCTGCAGCGTGATTCCAGCCGCATGACACCACCCGGGATGACCGGGAAGCCGGCGAATTAATATAATGACATATCTCACTGCATCGCATATTTTGAAGCGAACAGATGGCGTTCAACGCCATCATCTTCGGAAGGCCGCTGCGACCGAAAGGTATTTGAAAACGACTGAATCCTCCATACGGGGGTGCGCCTGCGCTCGCCCGACGAGCAGGGCCAGTGGTATGGGACGCGTGATGGCTGCGCATCAACCGAATTTCCTGCCCTATCTGGGATTCTTCGACAAGATGATGAGTTCCGACATTTTCGTCATCCGAGACGAGGTGCAATTCGTCGAGCGGGATTTTCACCACCGGAATAGGATCAAAATAGAGGGAACTGACGGGACGGGCGCGCCCCGATCCAAATGGCTGACCGTGCCAGTGTACAAGGCGGAGGCGCCCATCAGGGACATCAGGATCCAAGCGGACCTTCGGCAGAAGCACCAGTTTTGGCACCAGGTGATGACGAATCAGCTCAAGGGCAGCTATGAGGGGACGCCGCACTTCGAGACGTTCTTTCCAGCGGTTGCCGACGCCCTCTCACACGCCTCCCCGCTGCTCATTGACCTGAACTTGACAATCATAGGGCTGTTGCGGGAGGCGTTCGGCATCCGCACCGAGATCGCCCTTGCGAGCGAGCTGCCCGGTTATCGTCGGGCCGGGACGGCCTCAGGGGACCTGGCGGCCCTCTGCGCGGCGACGGGGGCCACCGAGTATCTCTCAGGATCAGGCGGCAAGGACTACCTCAACCTCGAGTCTTTTGAGCGCGCCGGAGTCCGCGTCCGCTTCCAGGACTTCCATCACCCAGTCTATCCTCAGCGATATGACGGATTCTTGCCCAACCTCAGCGCCATCGATGCCCTTTTTAACGTGGGCGCATTCCCCAAGCCCGCCTAGCATGTGGACGCCCCCCATCTCAATGAGCATCGACCTGGCGACGCTCCTGTACTTTCGGATGCGAAAGGCTCCCCGCGACGGGAACGGCGCCGCAGGGCTCGAGAAAAAAACGATTGAGGCGAGCGTCTTGGTCCCCGCCTTCAACGAGGGGAAGCGGCTCAGGGAGACCGTCGAAGGCATCCTTCGCCAGACCTATCCTGTCAAGAAGGTGTATATCCTCGATGACATGTCAACGGACGAGACCCCTGAGGTGTCCCAGCGCCTCTGCCGGGAGCACGCCAATGTCGCCCATGTCAGGGAGACAAAGCGCGGAAAGGCGGGCAACATCAACGCCATACTCAAGGAAAGGAACACGGAGCTGGGAGACTATGTCCTCGTCGTGGACGGGGACATAGTGCTGAAGGAGGATTGCCTGGAGCAGTTGGCCTCGATGGCCGACGGCGCCGCGGTCGTCACTGGCTTTGGCGACGTCCGAAATCCCCCCTCGTTCCCGGCGTCCGCCATCTACGCGGGAGAGACCTGGACGAACGGGGTCTTCAGCTTCCGCAAGCGGGCCCAATCCAAGCGGAACGCGATCGCCGTCATCTGCGGAGCGCTGAGCCTGTACCGGCGGGACGTGCTCGAAGCCATCCCGATCCCCGAGCGGACCAAGACGGAGGACACCGACTACACCTGGCTCCTCCTGGAACGGGGCCACAAAGTCGTCTACAACCCGCAGGCCAAGGCGCGGGGAGGCAGCCCCGACAGTCTCGCCGGGTATTGGCGCAGGTACACGCGGTGGTTCTGCGGGACCTACCAAGCCCTCTTCGTGCACGGCCGCGACCTGCACAAATCCAAGCCCCTCCTCTACACCACGCTTTTGCCCGGCGTCGTCGAGGCGACAGCCTATTCGGCCACGTTCGCGTCCCTCCCCGCGCTGTACTACTTCGCGCCCGACGTGGCCAATGGCATCGTCCTCGCCGACCTCCTCCTGACCGCTCCCTTCCTGGGGCTCCATCCCAAGGGGTTCTGGCACGGGGTGATGGATCTGCCCAAGATCTACGCCTACAAATACTTCGGAAGCCTGGTTGGAGTGTACTCCGCAGTCAAGACGGCCGCGGAGAAGGTCGGAGGCAGGACGCAGAGTTGGGTGAACAACTGGGAGAGCAGCAGCAGGGTCTGACATGGCGCCGCGGACGATCAAGCACTCACAGTCCACCACTAACGCGCAAGACATCTCGGAGATTGTGCGCGTCGTCTCCTCAGGGAACCTGGCGGACGGCGCCGAGGTCATGCTCTTCGAGTCTGCCTTCGCAAGCTATATCGGTCGTGCGGGAGGCGCGGCCACAAGCTCGGGCAGCGCGGCGCTGCACCTGGCCCTGCGCGCCCTTGGCGTGCGCGAAGGCGACGAGGTTATCGTGCCCACCTATGCCTGTCTGGCGCTCATCAATGCAGTATCGGATACCGGCGCCCATCCTCAGCTCGTCGACATCGATGAGAGCGGGTACAACCTCAGCCTCGCGTCTGTGAGGCCGAAGCTGACCAGCAAGACACGTGCTATCATCTCGCCCCACATGTTCGGGGACGGCATCCAAGACATCGCCGACATCGTGGCGCTGGGCATCCCGGTCATCGAGGAT
>CAYUKJ010000066.1:0-6555 GCA_964445245.1 uncultured Methanosarcinales archaeon
ACCTCAAACCTCTCCATCCGCGGCGTCAGGTACGCCTGCTCCTCGGGCGTGGCGCCCACAACCAGGACCTTCATGCCACCGCGGAGGAGCCGCCCTTTTTATCGTTAACCATTCCGGGCCTCCCCTGGACGACCCAGCCGGGGCCTAGTGGCTTGGCGCTTGCGCCCGCCCGCCGCGCCCGCCACTACCTGGAGGGGGGTGCGCGTATTGTGAAGCAGTGGCCACGGACCGCCCGCCGGGGGATGCCCCGTCCGGGGTGGCGGGCGTGCCCCGTGGCTGTTTTAAAAAAATTATTTTTTCCCAGATTTCTCAGCAAAGAATATTTAAATACGGAGGGCGGAGAACCGCCAATACGAGGTGAAACGGCGATGCGCGGACAGGCCTCAGTTGAGCATCTGGCCATCCTGGGGGTGGCGCTCCTCATCGTGATCCCGGCCACTATCCTGTTCTCCAACTACGCCCGCACCGAGAACGAGCGCGTCATCAAGACGCAGATCTCGCGGATCGGCGAGGAGATCACGCGGGCCGCCGAGACGATCGCCATCGTCGGGGCCGGCTCGCACACCGTCCTCAAGTTCAACCTGCCCGACGCCGTCGACGAGATGTACCTGGCCGGCGACATGCTCGTCATCAAGTACCACACCTTCAACGGGCCCGGCCAGGATATGTACTTTGCCGACGTCACGATGTTCGGGCCCTACGACTACACGCCAAGCGAACCCGCAGACGACCTGACGACGCTCACAGACCATTTCCACGACGGCCTCATGAAAATCAAGGTGGCCGCCGTCAACCGCTTCAATGCCGTCCAGGCCAATATCAGCGAGGCCCCATGAGAGCGCCCCCTCCCCTCCGCCCGCTTCCCCCCCGCAGGGGCCAGACCAGCGTCGAGTTCCTCCTCCTCATAGGCTTCATGACCGTCGTCCTCCTCTCCTTTCTGGCCGTCGTCAACGCCCGCACCCGCGACGTCGCGCGCCAGACGACCCTCACCGACCTGGAGGAGGTCAGCCACCTCATCACTTCAGAGCTGGCCTACACGATCCGCTTCGAGGACGGCTACCAGCGCACCTTCCAATTGCCGCACACCCTAGACGGCCTGGCCTACGCGGCCCAGATCCGCGGGCAGAAGGACCTCGTCATTGAGACAGGCGAGCTGCAGCACGTCGCCTTCCTCGAGTCGCCCGTCGTCGGGCAGCTCCGGCGCGGCCCCAACACGCTCACCAAGGGCAACGGGGGCCAGCTCTTCCTCAATGTCGACACGGCCCTGCCCCAGATCGAGATTGACGGCAATGAGAGCGACTGGGCCATCCGCTTCGTCTCATCCCTAAACGAGAACGCGGCCACCGAGGTCGACGACCAAGTGGCGGCCGACTGCGGTGGCGCCGGCAACTGCGACTCGGCCAACACCGCCGCCGCCCCAAACCACAACGAGCTCACGGACTTTTTCGCCACCCACGACGAGGACACGCTCTCCTTCAAGGTCAAGTACGCCCCCGGCTCCTTAGGGAACAACTTCCTGGCAGCCAACACCGACCTCAACACGGCCATCTTCATCGACGCCGACAACGACCGCACGACCGGCTACGTCTCCAGCGGCTTTGCCGACCTCTTCCCGGCGACAGGCTTTGGGGCCGACTACGTCCTCCTCGACCCCGGCGGCACCATCCCCGGGGCGGGCCCCCTGCCCACGCTGTGGGGCACCTCCGACCTGCCCGGCGGCCTCTACAAGTACGTCAGCGCCGACCCCGCCCGGCAGTCCCGCGTCCTCACCGACGACGACATCTACAACGACGACTGGCTCCTGGTGTCGCCGTTCAATTCGGCGGGCAATCTGGGCAATCAGCCCACCAACACGCCCGCTGATACGGAGCTCACCACCGCTAGACGGCGTGTGGAGTATTTTTGCTTTGACGCGCAGAGCCCCCCGCGAAGGATTGTGATCTCGCAAGCGGCCTTCTACGCGCGAAACCTCCTTCCGGGCGTCACGCCGGGGCAGATTGACAGCATGTTTTTCGGGAAAAACCCCGTAACGGGCGAGATTGATTTTGGCGTGTTCTATGGTGGCGGCGCCACCATCTGCGACCCCTTGCCGGACACCCTGCAGCGCGTCGCCTGCATCTTTGATCCTCCTGTCGTCGCGGATGGGCCGTTCTATATGTGCTTCGGCCTCTCCATACCGGCCGGCCTGAATGAGTTTGACGAAACGCCCTATGCGGCCGTCGGCGGGAGCGGGAGCGGCACCCCCGTGACGGCCTACCGGATGTGCATGGGATCCTTCGGAGAATGCAACGGTGTCTGGAACCAGATCAACCCTCCCCAACCCTGGTCCTTCGACTACACCGACGCCTCCCCAGTCGTCGACTACATGCAGTGCCCCGCTCCCGGGTGCACTGTCCCCGTCGGCCCGGCGAACTGGGTCGAGATGAACGTCTCGTTTTCGACGATGAGCCTGGCGGTCGGGAACACGATCCACCTCCTCCTTGCCGGCCTGGACGCCAGCGGGGGGACCAACAAGATCGACTTGATTCCGCCCCACACCGTCCCCCAGGCCGCCCAGATGATGTGGGGGGGCACGTACTACCTCATCTAGGCGAAAACGCGCGATAGAAGCCACCACGCCTGCGGACGTGAAAGCGAAAGAAACCTTTATATACCTCCCGTTCCCGGGCGCACCAGCCATGATTAAACGGTTCCAACGCCTCCTCACGAAGCTTCTGAAAAACCTATTTAAAGGCAAGAAGCAGATCAAGCTGGGCCTCTACGGCCCCCCCAACGGGGGCAAGACGACGCTGGCCAACAAGATCTGCATGGACTGGATTGGCCAGGAGATGGGCACGACCAGCCCGATCGCCCACGAGACGCGGGAGATCCAGATCAAGGAGTCCGTCACGATCAAGAGCAAGGGCAAGGAGCTCACGTTCAACCTCGTGGACACGCCGGGGATCGCGACCAAGATAGACTATGAGGACTTCATCAAGCTGGGCATGCCGGAAGAGGAGGCCAAGACGCGCGCGAAAGAAGCCACCAAGGGCGTCATCGACGCCATCAAGTGGCTCGACGACATGGACGCCGTCATCATCGTGCTGGACGCCACCAAGGACCCCTACACGCAGGTCAACATCACGATCGTCGGCAACCTGGAGGCGCGCAAGATCCCCGTGCTTGTCGTCGCCAACAAGGTGGACCTCAAGAAGTCCGACGCCAAGAAGGTCCAGGCCGCCTTCCCCCAGTACCGCGTCATCCCCGTCTCCGCCAAGTTCGGGAGCGGCATCGATGAATTCTACGAGGCCCTGTTCGAGGTGACCCGATGAGCCTGACCCTCCACTTCATGCCCTACGCCGAGATCGACGACCTCCCCAGCCTCAAGCGCATCCAGAAGATCCTCAAGATCGTCAAGGGCGACAAGATCGTCCTGCTCGAGGGCAAGCTGAAGCCCTCCGAGGAGACCGAGCTCATCCACAAGACGATGGAGGAGATCGACGACACCTTCAAGGGCATCGAGCTGGCCGTCATCTACCCCGAGCAGAAGAACCTCCCCGCCTTCAAGAAGATCCGCGCCGCCCTCGTCAACGCGCTCCTAGGCGACCGCAAGGGCTTCACCGTCATCGGGCCGGCCACCATCGTCAAGGAGATCAAGCAGGACCCGGAGAAGATACTGCTGTATACGGAATAATGACTGCTTTCGATTCAGGCGCGTGCTAGCTGATAAAAGCCCACTTCGGTCTCCTCTTTCAACAGAAGGCCGCCCGAATCGAGCCTCAGTGAGACGATGTGTCGCTCGCCAGCCTTGTTTTGGAACGTCAATGCATGGACATCCTGCCCGGCGACGTGAAAGCCTTCCTTGTGATACCACTTGACGGTCTCCGCGAGCACTTGGCCGATGTCCGTGGAAGGGCGCAAGCAGGTGATAAGGTAGTTTTGTTCAGGCTGCCTGATTGCCCGATCCATTCTATTTCTTTCGCAGGACGCCATCTCAGTCAGGCAAGCAATGAGTGGGTCGCTCGGAGCCACATCAAGGTAGTGCCCTTTTCGATAGAACCTGTGTCGAATCGAGTCGTATTTGCCTTTCGCCACCCAGAATCGCCTTTGGTATCCGCAGTCGGCATAGTCCGGCTCGCCCCTGGGTCGAAAAGTATCATGCAGGTGTTCGACGAGTGTTAAGCCCCTCATACATTCGTGAAAAACTCAAGCAGTATAAGAATGTTGTGCCTATTATTCCACCGTCGCCAAAAACTTGTTGGGCCCAAGCGGCGTGATGTGAATCCTGCGTTTCTTCACGTTCCTCGTCAGCTCCTTGGGCACGCGGAACGTGTAGTTGTCGCCGTCGAAGCTGAGGCGGCGCTGGAGGGCAAAACCCTTCTCCACTGCGTGCGCGACGCTTCGGGCCCGCTGAAGCCGGCTGCTGTCGCGAAGCCCGAAGAACCGGATGCCGCAGGTGCGGCAGTGGAAGCATTTGGCGCGCATGGAGATGCTGGAGTCGACGGCCGCATCGAGCTCTTGCAGCTTCAGGCGCCGCCCACAGCGCGGGCAGGCAGCGGTTTTGGGTGACAAAGCCCCTTTCTCGAGTATGAACTCCACAGGTTGCATTGCGGAGAAGTCCACGTCCCTCATTTCCGTGTATTTCGATACCATCGTGTTTGTCTTGGGGTGGCTGGATAGGCGGTGGTGACCCATGCTTTCTTGGATATGGCGTCGTACGTGAAAAGCACCGCGAGGATGCGGCCGCTCTCGGCTTGTCCAAGCGCCGAATATTGGATGCCTGCGGCGCGCCGAAAAATGGGCCTGTCCTCGAACACTTCTGCGGCGGCTTCCTTTGTGATGCCGTGCTTGCGGAGGATCTTTTCTGCAACTTCCTCGAGGATGAGGACCGCCCGGATTCTCATCCCGTAAGGAAATAGTACGGTAGGTATATAAACCTTGCGGCCCATCCAAGGGTACGGGAAACGAGGCTTCTTGAGTGTTGCGCAAAAAAATCCGGAAATCCTTCGAAGAATCTGAAAAGTTTTTTAACGCATTCGAAAAACCCTGCGAGCTACGCCCAAATGAATTCTTAAGCACCCCCGGTGTTCTTCCGGTAAATTTCTTGGGCGCCCACGAGGGAGGCATCAAGATAGACAGAAGGCCCGTAGCCACCCTTGAATGCGTTCTCGTACTTGACGCCGTCGCCAAGCGCGACAAGAACGTCACCGACGCGCAGCGAATCGGCGTATATTCTCTTGGGCATCACGGTCGTGCCGCCGACTTCGCCGTATACACAATAATCATGGTCAAGAATCGATGCCAGCCATTGGGGGGCGCCGGTTTCATCCCTTCGCACAAGGGCTTTGGCAAATATTTCTAAAGGAGGGCTCGTTCGGGAAAGGCGCACTTCAGGAGCGATGACGGTGGGCGTGATTTGAGCGTGTTTATTTGGATTGACGGTCGTTCTCATTTGAAGACCTCTGAGTCACTTGCTAGTAGTATATATTATTTAAACTTATTTATTAACTATATGGTAATACTTTAAATCCGAATTTTTATATACCCTTAAGCGCCAATCATCTCCAATGCCCCACCAATGCGTCCGTTGCGGCACCCTCTACGAGGATGGCACGAACGACATCTTGAAGGGCTGCACCTGCGGGGCCAAGACGTTCTTCTACATCAAAAAAGAGCGCCTCGCCTCCAAGGAGGCCCCCTTCATCCTCACGGCCACGCAGCGCCACCAGATCGAGCGCGACGTCTACGACATCATCGGGGACGAGATCGACCGCGAGCGGCCCATCGTCTTGGACCTGGAGGCCATCAACATCCTGGCCCCGGGCAAGTACGAGCTCGACCTCGTCAACCTCTTCCAGAAGAAATACCCGCTCATCTACAAGCTCGAGGACGGCAAGTACATGATTGACCTGGTCGAAAGCTTCAAGAAGCTGCGGGAGGGATAGCAGGCAGGAGTCGGGGGAGCATGGAGGACACATCACGCCAGAGCCGGGACCTGCGGGGCCAGCACCAAGCGCGGTATCTTGCGTCGCTGCGCAGGCCTGAGTGCAAGCCCCTCAGCCTCGCGGACGAGCGGGCATTGCACGCACGGCTCACAGCCTTTCGCCGCACGCACAAGGACCGCCTCACTCTGGAGGCGGTGATGGAGTGCGAGGCCGCGCGCGAGCTGCTCGAGCACCACGTCTTTCTAGTCGTGAGCATCGCCAAGCAATATGTGTCTGACAAGCATGATCTGCCTGATCTCGTGCGAGAGGGGGCAATCGGCCTGGCGCGGGCTCTCTGCAAGTTCAATCCTGACCGCGGCTACCGCTTCCTCACCTACGCCTACTACTGGGTGCGCCAAGGCATCCAAACGTACGTCATGGAGAACCGGTTCGCATTCCACGTGCCCGCGCATCGCGCCGAGGGGCTGGCCAGACTGCAGCGCGCCCTTGAGTGGCACCAGGCCATCGAAGAAGCCGCGACATACCGATGCTACAGGGCGCTGCGACGGAGTCAGGGCTTCGCGCCATCCACGGACCTCTCTGCCAGGCAGTTTGAGCGCTTCCGCACCCTGCGGGACGATAGCCGCGCGTG
>CAYUKJ010000067.1:0-6475 GCA_964445245.1 uncultured Methanosarcinales archaeon
CTATCCCGCCCGAAATCTTCATGCAGCATGTGAATCCGGAGAAGAACGACTTTGCGGCCTGGATTGCGCCGCATGACGCCCTATTGGCGGACCTCTTGGCGCACCAGCGCGACCCTTTCGTCATCGAGCAGCTCGTCCGGGCGCGCCTGGCCCACCGCAGGCATCCGCGCGCCGACCTTGACGCCCTCCCTATCCCTGACTCAGGCGAAATGGGCCTCATCCTCGCCCGCGATCCGGACCTTGCGCAGTACTTCAAGTCCCCGACGCTGACGAAGGCCCAGTTTTTCGGCCTTTTGGGCCGCGCCTACGAGCACTTGGGCCGTCGCCAGGTCGGCGCCGCCAAGCATGTCTACCTGAAGCTGAAGGACGCGTATGAGTGCAGCCCGCTGCCCGAGCCGGATGCCCAGCGCGTCTTTGAGGCCATCCAGGATTATTTCTACGAAGTCTGCCTGGCCATGGCCGAGGAGGCCGAAGCCCTGTGAACCCGTTCATCCTCAAAAGCGGCGGCGTCATGGCATCTCTGGACGAGCTCCTGCGGGCGCTGCCGACGATGGACGATGCCGCATTCTCACACCATGTGCAGCCTGACCGCAACGACTTCTCGCGCTGGATCGCCATCGAGCTGAACAACCCCATCCTGGCGCACGAGGTCCGCTATTGCAAGTCACGCGAGGAGCTCTACCGGCTGCTCAGCCGCGAGCTTGCTCCGGCGATGGCCGCCACCCCAGGCGAGGACCACGCCGCGGCGGCTCTTCCGTCTGCGGAAGCCCCGCGCGAGGAACAAGAAGCGTCTTCGCATGGGCAGACCCCCACCCTAGGCCCTGAAGAAGCCCAGGCACTCCTAAGGCGAGTTGAATATTTAGAGGGACAAGTCGATGGCTTCTTGAAGGAGCGGGAGTCGCTTCGCGACGAGATGGGCGCGTATTTCCGCGGCAAGGCCGAGCACCTCAACGCCCTGGCCACCCAGGGCGCAACGAACACCGCGACGCTGCGCCAGCTAGAGGAGCATCGGGCCGCCATCGAGGCGCGCCTCCGGGAGCTGGCCGACCAGATCGAGGCCCTTGAAACGGTCGTGCCCAAAGCCCTGCTTGAGTTCTTCGCCCGGATCGGGGAAGGCAGGCTCTGCCTGGACCGGAACGAGCACGGGAAAGCCGCCGACATTTACCGCGAGCTGCATGAGCGCTTCTCCGCCCTCTCCGAGGCAGAGAAGATCCAGCTCTACGGGCCGCTCCTTGGCCTCTACCAGGCCCTGGCAAGCCCGTCGTCTCACCCTGCCACAGGCCCTAGAGGCGAGCTGATTTAGGATTTCGACGCGGCCACTGCAATCGGGCGGGCCTCCGCGGAAGCCTTCGCGAATAAGGTTGCAGGATTTATGGCGAAGGACCACCCGCATACGCCTTGCACTTTCGCGTAAGCCTTGCACTTCGCGCAGGAAGCGGCATCTCACAGCCCGACTCTTGACATCTTGGAGCTCCGCACATCATTGCGCTCCATACTCCATAGAGTCCCTTGGGTCCATCAAGGAGAAATTTGTGTTGAAAGGCCGCTTTGTCTGTGCAATCCCAGTCTGATTTTCCGAATAGAACTTTCTCAGGTAGTAAGGAGAGAGGAGAATTTCGGAATTGACATTTCCCCGAAGATTTAAGCGCGCCCTTTTAACGGGCTGGGGTGGCTGCAGAAGCTCCGCCTGGACTGTAGGATGTGGATGGCCCACTGACATAATTGTTTTTAGCCAAGCCTCTTCCAGGGATGTTCCTGTCACAACATTTAAAACGGGATGGGCGAGAGGAGTCTGCCCATGGGGGGCGAATTGAGGTACGGCGGAAGCGAGTCGTTGCGCCGCCTTCATGTCTGGGCCAAGCGCACGGACCGCAGGGTGGTGGCGGCAGGCAGGCCGACGGCCGGCTTTGCCTTTGGCTCGTTCGCCCTTGCGGCCGCGTGCGCCGGAGGCGTCGCCTTCAAGACGCCGCTTCCCCGCCAGGCTGCGCTTGCGCTCATCGCGCACAGCACCCAGCGGGTCTATGACGGCCCGTATTGGGAGCGCTTCCGCGCCATGGAGGGGGCACGCATCCCGGCTCCGCCTCCGAACACCGCGTCCCTGCTTCCGGGGAAGATCTCCTTGGCGGCGTTGCCACCTGAGGACCAGCCCATCTCAGTCTATTTGCACCCGCAGGCGCGCGTGCTCGGCCGCGACGGCGCCCTCCTTGGGCTGGTGGGAGACCGCTGTTTTCGCCGGCTCTCCGAAGAAGAGATTCCGCCGCGTGTCGTCAACGCGCTGATCGCCGCCGAGGACCACAGGTACTTCGAGCATCCCGGCATCGATGTGCGCGGCCTTGCGCGCTCGGCCCTGGTGAACCTGAGGAAAGGCCGGATCGTCCAGGGGGGCAGCACGCTCACTCAGCAGCTGGCCCGCCAGACCCTTCTTTCGAATGAGCGCTCGCTTGGCCGCAAGGGCAGGGAGATAGCCTTGGCCCTCCTGTTCACGCAGGCGTACTCGAAGCAGGAGGTCCTGGCCGAGTACTTGAATACCGTCGAGTTCGGGACCGTCGAAGGGATGCATTATCGCGGTCGCGTCGTGGGGCTTTCGGCAGCCGCAAAATGCTACTTTGACAAGGCTGTCTCGGACTTGACGCTTCCGGAAGCGGCGTTTCTGATGGGGCGGCCCAAGTTCCCCTCAAACCGGCAGGCGGGGCGCGCGCTCGACCGGATGCGCTACATCGTGGACAATATGGCTGAGGCAGGGCTGGTTTCCGAGGCAGAAGCGGCCGACGCCAAGGCCTGGACACCGGAGTTCCGGTTCACCTCCGAGCCGGACCCGTTCGCCTTCGTCAGGGATGAAGCGGTCCGCGCATCGGAAAATGCCAAGCATGCCGGCTTCTGCCGGGAGGCGTCGTACTCCATCCACACGACGGCCGATCCGCTCTACCAGGCCCTGGCCCAGCGGACCGTCGATGATTTCGCGAGCGATCCCCGCGTCTTTCCGGGCGGGGAGCGGCGAGATTTGGAGGCCGCGCTCATTGTGGCGCGAAAGGACGGCGGCATCCTGGCGATGGCGCAGGCGTTGCCAGGCGGCCAGCCTTACATTTCCGGCGACTTCAACCAGGTCATGCGCCGGCGCGAGCAGGCGGGCAGCCTCTTCAAGCCTTTCATCGCGGCCTGGCTCCTTGACACGGGCAAGCACTCCTTGGACGGGCTGGTGAATGACACGTGGGTGATACCAATCGGCGAGGGCAAGGACCACCGGCTGTGGCCCGAGAACTGGGACGGCAAGTACCTGGGCAGTATGACGATGCGCGAGGCGCTGCTTCGCTCTCGAAACGGCGCTTTCGCCCGCTTGGGCCTTGAGCTTGGTGTCGACAGTCTGTATGCCAATCTTTCGCGGGCGGGCGTCCCCCTTGACGACGAGAACGACCGGTCCGTGTCGCTGATTCTCGGCGGCGTCCACCGCGGCCTCACGCTCCCGGAGATCCTGGGATTGTACTTGTCGCTTCTAAACGGCGGCGTCGCCCATGAGCCCTACCTCGTCGAGTCGGTCTCAAACTCCCTTGGCGCCACCGTGTATTCGCATGCGCCAGCTGCGCGCCCGGTGTGCTCGCCACGGGCCGCAGGCCAGGTCTTGGACGTCCTCAAGGAGGTTCCGGTGCGCGGGACGGCCGCGGGCCTCCGAAAATATTACGCTTTTGAGCCGGGCAGTGTGGCGGGCAAGACCGCGACGACAAACGGGAAGCGCGTGGCGGATTTCGCCGCCGCGTATTTTCCGCCAGAGGGCTCGGCCCTCCCGGACACTCTCGCTCTCCTGGCACGCATCCGAGTCGAGGGCGATGAGGAAGGCCTGTACGGGGGGCAGGCCGGCGTCGGCGTCGTCGGAGACTTTCTCGGTCGGGTAGAAGAGGAACTTGCGGATGCCCGTCTTTTCGCCTATCTGAAAGCGGCGGCCCCCCAAGGCTTCCTGTCGCCCCCCGCGGACTTTATGCAGGGCTGGTGGGCGGCCTTGAAGGCCCCGCCTGGCCTCCCCTGATCCCCATCCGCCTCCGTCGGTAGGATCCACGTTGAAATCATGTACTGCCGGCTTACAAACGCCTTGGAGGCGTTTGAACTTCACACAGCCAGGCTGTGTTCAGCTTAAGGGCGAGCCGTAGCACGTTGCGTGGGCGGCAGCGACAGGGGGTTGCCCCAACAAAGGCTTGGAGCCTTTGAGCTCCACAGCGCCTTTGGCGCTGGGATGCGAGCACTATAGGTGCTCTGCACCTCAGGAACCTCCGGGTTCCTGGGGCCACAACGGCCTATGGCCGTTGGGCGCCAGGGACTCTGTCCCTGTGCGCCCAGCAACTCTGTTGCTGTGGACTCGCAAACCTGCGGTTTGCTCATCATCCGGGGTGGTCGCGCCCGCAGTTGCGGCGGCGCGACGGCGAGCAGGCCGGCAGCCGCCGAAGGCGGATGATTTCAACGGGGTCGTCGGCAGGGATAGGTTTTTATGACGGCAAGGACTCCTATAGGGGATGCTGACCTGGTCCCGCCTCGGCTACTATCTCCAGCACAATATGCTGGAATACATCACGAACCAGACCGGCAAGGCGCAGCTTCGAAGGGTCCTTGGCGTCCAATCCGTGGACCTGGCGGAGTTTTCGCCTGAAATAGTGGAAGAGCGCCTGCAAGGGCTGCTCCGCGCCCGAGTCCTGGGAAACGAATCTGAGGAATTCGATGACGAAGAAGACAGGAAGGCCGTGCGGGTCTTCGCGGAGAAAGCCGTCCTGACGCTCAACGCCCTGACTGCGCGGCCCGAATCGTATTTTGAGCGGGGGCGAAAAGGCCGCGTCCTGAACGAAGAGGCCCGCCGCATCCTGAAAGGCGCGATCCAACCCGCCATCCCTGACGGATACAAGGAGCGCTGCGGCCGCATCGTGGACGACGAGCTGGCCTACTTCACTTGCGCTCCGAAGCGGACGCAGACCCTGCCGGCCTGCGGGGAGAGGCTGCCCGAGCGGTTCGGCGAGACATACCAAGCACACGTCGAACTGATGCTCACGGAGCTGTTCTCCAACGTCGAGACGCTCAACGAGTGCGCCCGGCACGTCAACGATGTCGCGCTCGGCGGGGGGGGCTATGCGGGCCGGCTCGCCTTCACGCTTTCTCGCCGCTCGATGGTGTGGCTTCTCGAGCCGGTCCGGATACAGTTCGTCGTGGGCAATGTGGCCCCGGACAGCGTCACAAAGCCCGAGGATTTTCTCTTCTCGGGACCGCAGGCCGACGAGATCGCGATGCAGATCGAGCCGCTTGAGCGGGATCTTGAGGGAAAACTCGGCGAGCTGCGGGCGGAGCGGGCCTTCCTCTCCAGCGTGCAGGCAGACTTGGACCGCGCGCGCGACAGCCTGGCGGCGCAATACCGGGCTAAGGGTTACTTCGCAAAGGAGGACCTCGCCGTGGCCGGCCGGCTCGTAGGCCGGGCCTACTTAGCGCTCTTGGGCGAGCGGCCCACTCCCGGCGGGGGAGGAGAGCCCGCCGGCGCGGCCGACTGCCCGGGTTACCCGCCGCGCGGGAAGGCTGCACAGGTGCGGGCGTCGTGCGACATGGACCTGCTCTTGCAGACCGGGGACGACCTGCTGGACGAGGCCCGGCGCCACAGCGGAAGCATCCCTGCGCTCCAGCCGCTGGCGCAAAAAATCTCTCAGAGCCCATTCTACGAGCCGCTCAACCGCATCGGCGGAACGTATATCGGACCTCTGTCGGCCGGCGTCGTAGGGCGTGCGAAGCTGCACGATTATCTCGCCAAAGCGGCGCAGATGCACGGCGCCTCCCCGCAGACTGCTCAGCTCGTGTCATCCCAGGAAATACGTGATGACAGGCAGGAGGATGACGCCCATCGCCTGGACGCGGCCCGTCTTGACGGCGGCCGGGACGAGGCCTATGGCGGTTGGGGTGGCCAGGACAAGGAGCCCGAGCCACCGGGTCAGGAGGCCGCACAGGAGGACGATAAAGGCGATGACGCCCAGGGCGAGCGCGCTGTAGGGAGCCCTGCTGATATATGCTGAGAACACGACGCCGATCTTGAGGCTGATGACGGCCGCCGCGCCTCCCGCCGCGAGGGCGGCCGCCATGAAGAGGAGGACGTGTGAGGTCTCGACGGTGCCCAGGAGCCCCTGGATGGCGAGGACCGCGCCGTTGCGGCCCTTGCCGAGGACCTCGAGCGCGACAAGGGAGAGGACGAAGTTCGCGGTGTTGATGACGCCCATGAGGATCATGAAGCCGTGGTCGCGCAGGTCGCGCGCGATCTGGATCGAGATGATGGCTGCCAATCCCGCGCCGACGCCGGGGAGGACTGCGGTGAGAAAGCCGGAGCCAAGGCCGGAGGCGAGCGCAGCCGCCGTCCGCTTCTTGTCGAAGAGGATGTCGGATCGGACTTGCTGGGGCGGGATGCGGGCCTTCGTGTTGATGCTGTAGAGGAGCGTCGAGATCCCGAAGAGGCCGGAGAGGAGGG
>CAYUKJ010000068.1:0-4892 GCA_964445245.1 uncultured Methanosarcinales archaeon
GCCTGCGCCAGCTGGCGGGGGTCGCCGCCATCATGGCCGGCACCTACTTCCTGGAGCCCGCCGTCGCGCAGGAGAGCATTGCGCGGCGTCTGAAGCGCCTCTGGAAGCAGCGCCATGTCCGCTATGCCGTCGCCGCGGCCTTCCTGTTCTCGCTCACGACGATCTTCGACAAGCAGGTCGTCACGTCCCTCCTCGAGCCGGCGACCTACCTCTTCTTCCTCTGGTTCTTCATCATGGTCAATTTCATCATCCTCGAGGTCTCGCGCTTCGGGGCCCGCGAGATTGCCCGCGACCTCCAGGCGCACGGCCACCTCATCTTCGTCGTCGCCCTCTTCGCCTTCGTGAGCGCCTACCTCTCGCTTCTGGCCCTTGCCCAGGCCTACGTGAGCTACGTCATCCCCCTCAAGCGCGTCTCGGCCATCTTCGTCACGCTCGTCGGCGGCCGGATGTTCGGCGACCCGGACCTGGGGCGGCGGACAGCCTCGTGCGCCCTCATGGTGGCCGGAGCCCTCCTCGTGGTGAGCTGACATGCTGTGGGTCTACCTCATCTTGGGCAGCGTGGCCGGCCTTGCGGCGTACGACCTGATCACGAAGCGGACGCTTGGCCGGGAGCACACGACCGAGTACCTGACGCTGTACTGCCTGTGCAGCCTGGCACTGTCGCTGCCGTTCGCGCTGGCGGCCGGCCTGGCGGTATCTGGCCGCCTCCTGGCTATCATGGCCGCCAGCTCCCTCGTGAACGTCGCCTACATGCTCCTGGTCACGAAGGCCTACCGCCACCTCCCCATCTCGGAAGTGGCGCCGCTAGGCAACCTGCAGGTCCTCGTCGTCGTGGCGGGGGCCGGCCTGTGGTTTGGCGAGCCCTTCACGCCCCGCCTCCTGGCCGGGGCCCTCCTCATTCTGGGGGGCACATGGTTCCTCGCGCACGCCCGCCAACGCGGCCCGGAGGCGAACGCTGCCCGGACGCGGTATTGGGTCATGGGCGCGGCAGGCTTTGCGGGCGCCGGCCTCACCGCCCTCGTTGACCGCCTCCTCCTAGCCCCGTCCGTCCTGGGCCTGCCGGATGCGCCCGTCTCTCCCCTGGCGTGGCTGGGCTGGTCCCGCATCTTCATCACGGCATACTTCCTGATGTGGATGCGGCTGCACTACGGGGGCTGGTCGGCGCTCGCCGTCGGCTGGCGCCGCCACGGGCGGTGGGTTGTGGCGGCGGCGGTCTGCATGACTGCCGCCATCTTCCTGTATCTCCAGGCGGTGGCAATCGCCCCCGTCGGCCCCGTCATCATACTCTTGAAGCTGGAGGCCTTGGTCATCACGGTCGTCGGCGGCGAGATGTTCCACGAGCACCGGCTACGGCACAAAGCCGCGGCCGGCGCCGTGATGCTCGCCGGCGTCGCCGTCCTCGTCGGGTAGGCGGTGTTCGAGTGGGGTCTAGGCGAGAATGCTCCGGTCCCGCCGGATCATGAAGCGCACGACCAGGGGGAACAGGAGCGTCGTCACGACCGCCGTCGCGACAAGCGCCGAGTACACGTCAGGCGGGAATGGCCGAGCTCCCGTGCTGTGGTCCAGGGCCAGTTTGGCGATGACCAGCTCGATGGCCCCGCGGCTGTTCATGCCCCAGCCGATGAGGGCCATCTGGCGCGCCGACAGGTCGGTGAAGGGCTTGGCTAAAAACGCGCCGCCAAGCTTCCCCAGGATGGCGACCGCCAGGACCGCGAGGGCCAGGACCGGTGCGTTCACCAGTTGCCTGAGCTGGAAGTCGAGGCCGATGTCGATGAAAAAGAACGGGATGATGAAGCTAAAGAGCATGAGCTTGAGCTCCTCGGTCACGAGCCGGTTCTCCTCCTTGTTCTTGTTGGCGGCCCCGATGATGCAGCCGGCCACAAACGCGCCCAGCACGGGCGAAAAGACCAGCCGCTCGGACAATAGCGCGGCCAGAAGCCCGACGATGACGATCGAGGAGAACGTCGCGGTGATCGAGCGCTCCCGGTTGATGTAGCCGATCATCTTGGGGACGAGGTGCCACAGCGCGTAGATCGCCAGGACGAAGAGGAGCAGCTTCACCGGCAGCCAGACCCAGGAGACGCCGGCGTCCGTTGACGTGAAAAACCAGACGACGGCAAGAAAGAGGAGCTCGAAGACGTCGTCGAGGATGCCTGCCTCGATGAGGGTGAGGCCGACCCGCGTGTTCAGGGCCTCAAGCTAGGCGAGCAGGTTGATCGTCGTCCCCTCGGCGGTCAGCGAGAGGGCCGCCCCGACGATGAGGGCCACCCAGTTCGAGTAGCCCAGGAGCTTCATGAAGCCGAAGCCAAGCGCGAAGGGGAGAAGCGCGGAGAACACCGAGATGATGACGGCGTTGCGCTGGACCGCCCGGAACTCCCGGACATTGATCTCGAGCCCGACGAGAAGGAGGAGGAAGATGATGGCCAGGTCCGACATGAAGCCCACGATGTCCCGGATTTGCGGCTGGAACAGGGCGGCAAGCTGTGGCACGTTCCCCAAGAGGATGCCGGCAAGGATGTTGCCGAGGAGGCGAGGGTAGCGGAAGAAGTGGAAGAGCTCGCCCATCACGAACGACGCCATGAGGCAGACGACGATGACCGCGAGCGTGTCTGAGGGGGCCGCCATGCGGCTTTGCCCCCCAGCGGAGATTTAAATAGTTGCTTGTGCGCGGGGTCGCGATGAAAATCTCGCTTCGCTCGGGGTTTGCTGCACAGCAAGCCCCCGGGCTTGCTGGCACACGCGGACCTGGAGGTCCGCGTTGGGCTCGCTCGCCATCCGGCCATCGCAGGCGCGGTCGCGACCACCCCGTACGTCCTCAAAAACCTCCGGTTTTTGGGATGTTGGGTTCTTGCCTTCAGGAACGCGGGAGGCGAACCCAACACGACGACCCCCGGTCGCTGCCGCCCACGCAGCACGATGTGGCTCGCCCGTAAGGCCACAAACCCACATTTTCATCGCACCCTGTGCGCGGCACATTTTTGAAGCGGGCCCATCTTCCGAGGGCCATGCCCGTCATCGCCGTGCCCCTCAAGGAGGCGCAACGGGTGCTGGACCGTCTGCGCCGCCTGGGCAAGCTAGATCCGGATCGCCGGCCTCGGCGCAAGGACCATGTGCTCCTCATCCCGGTGCGGGCCGCCGCCGGCCTGGCCTATCCGGTCGTGCGGGCCCGGCTGCCCTGCGCGAAGCGGCGTCCCCGCTCCCTGCGCGAGGCCGCTGTCAAGGTTCTCTCGGCCGCGGAGCGGGCCGCCCTCAAAGCGGCTTACGACCGCGTCGGCGACCTAGCCATCCTCGAAGTGGACGGGTCCTTGGCCAAGAAAGCCAAGATGCTTGCGCGGATGCTGCTTGCGACGCATCCGGCCATCAAGACCGTGCTCAAGAAAGGCAGGCACACTGGCCGATACCGGACACAGCGCCTCATGTGGCTGGCCGGCAGGAACATCCGCCTGACGACCCATGTCGAATCGGGCGTTCGCCTCACAGTAGATGTGGAGCGCGTGTACTTTTCGCCGCGCCTCTCCGGCGAGCGCCTCCGGATTGCCCGCCTTGTCAAGCCCGGCGAGGCCGTTCTCGTCATGTTCTCGGGCGCCGCCCCCTACCCCTGCATCATCGCCAAGCACGCGCAGGCCGCCCGCATCGTGGGCGTCGAGCATAATCCTATTGGGCACCGCCTCGGCCTCCGGAATATCGCGCGCAACAAGCTGGCACATGTCGAGCTGCACTGCGGCGACGTGCGCAGCGTCGTCCCGGCCCTCAGCGCTGCCTTCGACCGGATCATCATGCCTCTGCCGCAAGGCGCCGAGACCTTCCTTGAGACGGCCCTTGCCGCCGCCAAGCCGAGGGCGGTCTTGCACATCTATCAATTCTGCAAGGAAGACGCCATCGCTGCGCAAGGCGCCGATCTTTGCCGCGCGATCCGCGCTCTTGGCTGGGCTGCGCGCGTGGAGCGTGCCGTGCGCTGCGGCCAGCAGGGGCCGCGTCAGCACCGCGTCTGCTTTGACATTGACGTCCGGAAGCCCGGTTCTCCGCGGAAAAGTTAATAAACGCCGGGGGGCTTGTGCTGCCTGCACCCGATGACCGAGTGAACACCCGCTGAGGCTTCGGCCGAGGATGAACGGAAAGTAACTGGGGAGGGTGCTCCATTTTGTCGTAATTCTTAAAAATGAGGATGGGTTCTGCGGCCTATGTGACGGACTGCATTTTCTGCAAGATTGCGAGGGGCGAATCACCCCGCCACAAGATTTGGGAGGATGAACGCCATCTGGCCTTCCTGTCGGTCTTTCCCAACACGGAGGGCTTTTCCGTCGTGATCACCAAACGGCACTATCCGAGCTACGCCTTCGAAGTCCCCGAGGATGTTCTACTGGGGCTGGTCAGAGCCGCAAAGCAGGCTGCGCTTCTACTCGATCGTGCACTTGCCGATGTCGGACGCACAGGAATGATCTTCGAAGGTTTTGGCGTGGAACATCTTCACGCCAAACTCTTTCCAATGCACGGTACCAAGGGGGTGTGGCGGCCAATCAGGTCCAATGTGAGGAAATACTTTGAAAAATATGAAGGCCACGTTTCTTCACACAACTATGCGAGAGCAGACGATGCCGCGCTTGCAAAGCTTGTAGCGCAGATTCGATCGAAGAACTAAATGCCCCGCTTGACCGCCAACTGGATGTCCTCGGCCTTGATTGTCTTGCGCTTGGCGTGGGCGGCCAATTTGTTGGCGGCCGCGCAGACGGTGGCGGCGTGCTCTTCCAGGGCGTCGCGCAGGGCCGCCTTGGCGTCCTCGGAGACGCGGTCGGCGCCGGCCTGCTTCATGAGGCGCTCCATCGCCGCAAGGGGGATGTTGTGCTTAGCCACCATGACTCCCTCTGCAGTCCCCGAAGTCTTATAAGCCTTTC
>CAYUKJ010000068.1:4902-6396 GCA_964445245.1 uncultured Methanosarcinales archaeon
TCACTACTGCCTTGGGTAAAAATCAGTGCGAAAGCCACTCTGACCAGCGAGTATTTAAATGGCAGAGATTCGGGCCATTCCTATGGGCATAAGCTTTGGCCGCCGCAAGTCGAAGGGCACCGCAGCGGAGCGGGACCTCATCCACATGTTCTGGGAGGCCGGCTGGGCCGCGTTCCGGGCGGCGGGCAGCGGCTCAGTGCCCCTGCCCTGCCCCGACCTCATCGCCGGAAAGGACGCCCGCAAGCTGGCCATCGAGGTCAAGGTCTTGGATGGCACCAAGAAATACCTCACGCGCGCCGAAGTCGAGGACCTCCGGAATTTCGCCGTCCGCTTTGGCGCCGAGGCATGGGTCGCCGTCAAGTTCAATCGGAAGGGCTGGACCTTCGTGCCTGCCGGGCGCCTGACGCCTACCGAGAACCATTTCGTCGTCAGCCCAGGCGACGCGTCCGGCACCGACTTTAAGACGCTCCTTGCCTCCGCCAACAAGGGGCACATTGTGTTGGATTCGGGGGGGGGGGGCTATCGCCGACTCCTCAGGCCATCCCGGGCGGCGGATCAGCTCGTCGGAACCCGACCTAAATATTTATAAAGGGCCTGGGTTTTCTCGAAGCCGCCAACTTGTCCACAGGTGAGTGGGACACGTCGATGCCTGAGCGCGAACCGCCCTCAGTACGTCGCTCAAAGAGCGGGTTCTGTCGGCTCCGATGCTCAGGCGGCCTGTCCGAGCCCTGTGGGAGGCATCCATGCCAAACATCCGCCAACCCCGCCACGGCAGCATGCAGGTCTGGCCCCGCGTCCGGGCTAAGAGGCCCTATGCCCGCGTCCGGGCTTGGCCCTCCGCCGAGCAGGCCAGACCCCTCGCCTTTGCAGGCTATAAGGTTGGCATGACCCACGCCGTCGCGGCCCATCCGGGAAAGGCCTCCCACCTCTCAGGGGAAGACATCGCCTTCCCGGTTACCGTCATTGCCGCACCTCCCCTCAGGGTCGTGGGCCTGCGCGCCTATCGGCGGACCGCCCAGGGATGGATACTTGCGCGCCATCTGCTCTTGAAGCCCACCAAGCATCTGGGGCGGCGCACCTGCCTCCCCAAGAAAGCCCCTTCTCCAGATTTCTCCGCCTTGGATCCAGCGTATTTTAACCGCCTCGTCCTGCAGGTCGCGACGCAGCCCCACCTCATCCAGCTAAAGAAGACGCCGGAAGTCTTCGAAATCGCGCTCGGCGGCGTGCCGGCTGACCAGCTCGCCGCGGCCAAGTCCCTGGCAGACAAAGACCTCGCCATCTCCGACGTCTTCGCCGAAGGCGCCCTCGTCGACATCCACGCCGTCACGAAAGGCAAGGGCTACCAGGGCCCCGTCAAGCGCTTCGGCATCGCGCTGCGGCCCCACAAGTCCGAGAAGACCCGCAGGGGGCCCGGCAGCCTGGGCGGCTGGAGCGGACAGGGCCACGTCATGTACCGCGTCGCCCACGCCGGCCAGATGGGGCACCACCAGCGCA
>CAYUKJ010000069.1:0-4331 GCA_964445245.1 uncultured Methanosarcinales archaeon
ACGCGTCTGCCGTTCGTCTCCCCCCGAGCAGGCCGGCTCCCGCCTCCGACGAGCAGGGCCGGCTCCCGCCTCCGAACGAGGTTCCAGCCGCCCCGCCAACGAGAATCCTCGATGTGCTTCCCGCGGCGGCGCAAGCGGAGCTGCCCGGCCTGGAAGAGGGCGCGGCCAGGGCGGAAACCGCCCTGGATGTCGCGCGCGAAGAGCCCGTCCCCATCCCCACCGGCACGCGCCGCACCCTCCATATTGCGCCAAAGCCAGGCAAGCGCGCCGCCAACGTCACGGTCTACGAGCGCATCCCCAAGTCTGTTGCAGCCAGCGCCGACCTCATCCGCATCGAGGGCCTCACCGTCGATGAGTATGCGGTGCTAGTCCGGGAGCGCAGCGGCGGCACAATCACCTTCGATGTCCGGGAGCGCGACCCCCTCCTGGTCTGGCATTTCGCGAAAGTAGAGGCGCCCGTCGAAATCCCCTACGAGGTCCAGTCTGACAGCCTCGAGCCGACCCAGACCATCGTGACCGCCGAGGCCGCCGAAGATATCAAGACTGAGACGTCTGAGCCGGCTGCCCCGCCCAATCAGCCCTCCATTAAATGGCGATTCTTGTTCTGGCTGCCTGCCATCGCCTTAATCCTCCTCCCCCTCGTCCACGTGTTTCGGGAGGGCCGCCGCAAGGCGCCCCCCAGGCCAAGCCATCCCGACCCGCACCGTGCGCTTGGGCCGCGCGAGTCGCTCTTTGACCTGCCCTCTACGGACAGCGTGCACTCTAAGGTGGAAGAAAGAAGAGAAGAGAAAAAAGAGACTTAGACGTCCTTAAGGCCCTTTTCGGTGACCTCGAAGATGGCCTCGGCGTCGGCGAGGTTGGGCGAGTCGACGAGTTTCGCCACGCGCGTGCCCTTCTTGCCCTTGCGCAGGTAGATGCGAAAGGTCGAGTTGTGGCCCACGATGTGGCCGCCGATGGCCTCGGTGGGGTCGCCGAAGAACTGGTCGGGCTTGGCCATGACCTGGTTCGTGACGTAGATGCAGATGTTGTACATGTCGGCAAGCTTGGAGAGGACGTGCATGTGCTTGTTGAGCTTCTGCTGCCGCTCGGCGAGGGTGCCGCGCCCAACGAATTCAGCGCGGAAGTGGGCTGTCAGCGAGTCCACGACGACAAGGCGCACAGGGAGTCCCTCTTTGACGAGATCAGCGACCTTCTCGGCCAGGAGCATCTGGTGGTCGGAGTTGAAGGCGCGCGCCACCTTTATGTTGGCCAGCGCTTTCTGCGGATCCAGGCCGGCGCCCTTGGCCATGTCTTGGATGCGCTCCGGGCGGAACGTGTTTTCGGTGTCGATGTAGACGGCGACGGCCTTGGGGTCCATCTTTTGGACCTGGACGCACAGCGAGTGGCCCACCTGGGTCTTGCTCGAGCCGTAGGCGCCAAAACACTCGATGATGGCCCCGGTCTCAAAGCCTCCGCCGACGATGCCGTCGAAGTTCTTGGAGCCGGTGCTGATGCGGAGGACTTTGGCGCGCTTGGCCAGGATGTCGGCGCCGCTCATAAATCCCATTTTGAGGTGGCCGCGGGCCTCCTGGATCATCTTGCGCGCGACGGCCTCGGTGAGGCCGGCGGCGTCGATGAGCTCGCCTGGCGTCGCGACGGCGACGGCCATGAGGTCGTCAAAGCCGGCGAGCGCGAGCTTGTCGGCGGTGGCGGCCCCGACGCCGGACAGGTCCATGACGGTCTTGTCGGCGGCGCCGTTGGCGGGCTTCTTCTCTTTGAGGGTCTCTTTTTCTGGGGGCATTTCCAGAACCATGGCTTTTTGACGCATATTAATCACCTCGAGGTTTTAAGGGTTTCGGGCTTCTTATGGCTTTCGAGGAAAAATCCGGAGGATTTTCGGAAGTCGGAAGAATTCCAAAAAAAAAGAAAGAAAAGAAAGAAGAGGGTGCCACTAGGCCTCCTCGCCGGCGAGGGCCAGGTACTCATAGGCTTTCCCAAGGACGAGCTGGGCCCTGGGCAGGTCGTTGAGGCGCAGGCTGTGCGTCGACTGCCACTGGTCCGTCTTGTCCTTGTAGCGGCGCTCAAAGGAGACCGTGCGGTACTCGGTGGGCTCGCCCTTGGCCGTGGTGCCTTGGTTCTTCCAGACGGCGGCGGAAATGGCGCCGGCGCGGAAGCGCTTTTCGGGGCCCGTTTTGGCCTCGAAAGATTCCTCTTGGGGTACTTGTTTCATGTTCTTTCCTCCTTGCTTGTCGCGTTTTGTTTCAGCATCCTGGGTGTCCGCTTGGGGGGAATCCTCCCCCACTTGCGGCCAGGATGGGAGGCGACTCTCTAGCAACCTTTAGGGCAGAAGGGGTATAAATAGGCCGCGCGAGGATGTCCAGTGCCAAGTGCGAAGGAAGACGTCCCACCCTGCTGAAATCACGGACTTCGCGCCCTGCAGAAAATCTTCTCGAGCGTGTGGAAAGAATTCTCAGCAAACCAAACACCCTTCACTCTCTCCGAAGTGCCGGACATCCCACCCTACCCCGTATAGCTTGGCCTTTGCGTCGCCGTAGAGGCTGGCTCCGCCGGTTGGGGGTGCGGCGGATGCGGCGTCTGGATCGTGCCGAACTTCTTCTCGTACTTGCCGATGTTCTCGCCAAGCACGCGCAGGAACGCCTTGGCCACATGCGGGTCCAGCAGGATGACGCGGTGGTCGATCACCAGCGTCGGCGACATGTCGGGGGTGAAGCGCGGGTAGCAGCTTTGAAAGTCGAGGAGGAATTTGCCGGGCTCGTGGTTGATGACCTGGCTGTTCGAGGAAAACGGCGTGGAATCCGCGTTTTGGATGACCGGCATGGGCGGATGCTCGTGGGGCTTGGGCTTGTCGGCCACGCTTAGTCCTCCGTCTTCCACTTGATGCTGCACCCGATCGCCTGCTTTTCCGGCTCCTCGAGGGGCCGCCCGGCCAGGACGTCCAGGAGCGCGTTGCGCAGGGATTGGTCCCGCACGCGCGCCGGATCCTTCCAATTGTCGTCGATGCGTCCGCGATAGACAAGGCGGCGCTTCGCGTCAAAGACAAAGCAGTCGGGCGTCACCTGCGCCCCGTACTGCGCCGCGACATCCTGCGACTCGTCGCGCAGGTAAGGGAAGGGGAAGCTGCGGGCCTTCGCGCGCTTCTTCATCTCGGCAAAGCTGTCCTCCGGATAATTGTCGTCGTCGTTCGCGTTGATGACAAAGAACGCGACGCCTTTTTCTTCGAACTCGTGGGCCAGCGCGACCATCCGCTCCTCGTAGGCCTGGACATAGGGGCAGTGGTTGCAGGAGAAGATGACGACGGCGGCCTTGGCGGCCTTGGCATCGGAAAGCGCGTGGATTTTCTCATCAACCCCCTTCAAGGAGAACGAGGGGGCAGCCTCGCCGATCTTGAGGGAGGGGGGCACAGGGTCGGTGCTTCGAAAGGCCTTTTTAAGCCCTTCGCTGGAATCTTTATTTTCAATATGACGGAGGGAAAGGAGGCCGGATTCCGAGGCTCAGAAGGACCCATCAGCATACTGCATCATTTATTGAATCAGCCACGGGCACGGCGCCACCCCCGCAGGGGCCGACCCCCCGGCGCCGGCCGTGGCCTGCGTTGCTGTCAGAGCGCTACGCAATCGCGCGACTTGCCGCGTCTCTGAAAGTCGTAGTGGCCGCGGTCCCTCGCCCGGGGATTGCCCCCTCCGGGGTGGGCGAGGAGCGAGCCGCAGGCGAGCGTGGACCCGCGGCCCCATTTGCCGAAGGCCAGTATAAAAGTCTCATTGATACACCGCCACCCATAGCAAGAGGCCCGCCAATCCTAGGAACACGAGCCATTCGGCCAGGCCACCGACGCGCACCGGCCCCCGGATTTTCCAGGGCAGCGGCCACAGCGGCGCAATCCCGCTTTTCGTGAAGCCGTCCAGGAGCAAATGGCCGCCCCAGCCCAGTACGAAGCCCGCCGCAATCAGGCGGTGCCAGTTCCACAGCAGGCTGGCCAGCAGCGCGGCAAACCACACGGAATGAAAGAGCGTCCGGTGGCCCAGAATCCAGCCGATCCAGGGGGCGCGCCGGCCCAGCTTCGAGGCTGGATGGTCCAAGTCGGCTCCCAGCGTCGCCACCGCCAGCACCGCTACGAGCAGGACAAGGTTGGAGGGCGAAAAGTGCTGGTAGCGCATGAGGGCTGCCAGCAGGACCGCGGAGAACAACAGGTGGGTGGCGGCGCGCATCGCGCGGAGCTACTCCTCTTCGTCGAGCGCGTCCAGGTCGTCGAGGGTCATGAGGTCCTCCTCGGGCGCCTCCGGCTCCTCGGCGGTGGGCGGCCGCGACCCGGGGGGCGCAGCACTAGTCTGCGC
>CAYUKJ010000069.1:4341-6390 GCA_964445245.1 uncultured Methanosarcinales archaeon
AGCGGGCTCGCCGCCAAGCCGGGCAATCTCAGCAGACGGGTCGGGGTGCGCGTCGACGACGGCGGCGACGAATTCGAGGCGGTCAAACGCGGCGTTCTTGCTTGTGCGGCCGATGACCTTGATGATCTGGCCCAGCAATTCGGTCTTTTTGGGCTCAAACGCGGCGGGCGTGGCGCGGACGTCCTGGAGCTGCGCATCCGTCATGCCTAGCAGCTCGAGGGCCTGCTGGCGCCAGAAGACGGTGCGGATGTTGTCGGTCCCGTCGTCGAGGAAGGTGTTGAGGACGTAGCTGTACGCGGGCGTGATGGGGCCGTGCGCTGCGCAGACAAAGGCGTTGTCCTGGGGTCTGGCGCGGCCCTGGCACTGCGGGCACAGCTCAAAGAAGCGCGGGTCGTAGACCTGGACGATCGTGCCGAGGACTTCGATGTTCGCGTCGCCTTCGGCGAGGTCCTTGAGGGCCTTGCGGACCGCGTCGCGCGGGGCCGCCGCCCCGCTCTCGACGGCGGTGATGGAGACGCCGGCGGGATTGCGCACGAGGCGGCTGTTGATGTTGGCGTGGACCTCGAGGCGGCCCTGGTTGTCCTTGGCATAGCCGCTCTCGACGCGCACTACATCCTGCTCTTGGAGGGCGGCAAAGGCGTCGGCCTGCTCGTTCCAGAGGACGAGGCGCACCGTGCCCGTCTCGTCGCCCAGGATGAGGGACGCGACCTTGCCGGTGCGGCCCTGCGTCGAGAAGTCGCGCAGCTCGAACTTGCGGAGGACCTTGCCGTTGACGGTGAGGCTGCGCTGACCGGCGACGATGTCCTTGATCTTGACTGGACCTTCTGTCTGGATGAGCTTGACGCCCAGCTCGTTGGCGATGATGTGGGCGGCCCCCTCCTCGGAGATGAGGCCGCTGAGGTGGTCCATCTTGGCCTTGATGCGGGCGCGAAGCTCCGCTTCGGGCAGGCCGGTCTGCTCCTGGATCTTGGCGAGCATCTGGGCCAAGGGCATCGAAATCATGTTGGAGCCAGGAAGAGTGGAGACTTTTTAAGGGTTGTGGGGGAGGCCGGGGATTGCCGTCTCTTGGACCGGAATCATCTGGGCGGGCGCGGCATTGCCGGCCTGGTCCTCTGCCCCCAGAGTGAAGGCCGTGACGGGCTCATCGAGCAGGAGATAGAAGCGGTCTGGGCAGTTGGGGCGGACGACGCGGTAGGCCGTCCCGGGCTCGAGGCGCCACAGGTCCTCCAGGCCGAGGAGGGGCGGGTCTGTGCCGGGCGCGCAGCCGAGGCCGAGGTCGCCGGGCGCAAAATCTTCCAACGTTGTCGGATAGAGGTCCGTCGGCGTGCGGGTCTCGCCCTCGAAGAGGTCCGCCCAGCCTACAGTATACTTATAGATGTCGGGGGAGGCCGAAGGGGCGAAGACGAGCCCCCAGCGGTCAGTCGGGCTCCCCATGCCTGGAATCGGCGGGATGGGCGGGCCGAGGAGGAGGCGCCAGTGGTAGGCTCCGGCATCCGGCACGCGGGGGGCCGCTGTGTCGGGGATCGTGAAGGTGACGGGAATCGAGAGCGGCCCTCTGCTGAGGCGGATCTGGCTGCCTTCGTGGGTGAGGAGGGGATACGTAGCCTTCGTGCGCGCGCAGAGACGGTACTGGAGCCGGGGGAGGGGGCAGGGCTTCGTCTGGCCGGGGTCGTGGATGGCGACGTAGGCCTCGCCGGGGCGGCGGAGGAGAGTGAAGTCGTAGTCCCACCAAGTGTCGCCTGCGGCGAGGCCGGACTCGCTGGAGAAGCGGTCGAGGCCCTTGTGCGTCACGCCGTTCTCGAAAACTTCGACGTGGTAGACGAGTTTCGAGGCGGACTCTGGCGCGTCGGCGGGCGTCTCGGCATAGCCCGGGTCAACGGTGAGGGGGAGACGCTCATCCGGGAGGCGCGCAGTGTCCGGATCAACATGGCCGACGAGCGCGTCCTCTTGGGGCAAAAAGGCGATATCGAGCTTGTATGGGGTGACCGGAAGGGAGGAGGCGTCGGGCGGCGTCCAGGCGCAGGCGCAGTCGGCGAGGCGCGAGGTGCG
>CAYUKJ010000070.1:0-4424 GCA_964445245.1 uncultured Methanosarcinales archaeon
GCCATCCCCAGACGCTGAGAACCCGGAGGGTTCGATGTTCAACGCCCGCAGGCGTTGTTAGGGCGACCCCCTGGCCGCTGCGGGTCGAGTGGCTCAACGTCTCGCCCTTAAGTTCGCCGCCAACACTTTCTGCAAACCCCCTTGGGCCGCCCGATGCCACGGATCAGCGCAAAGCATAAATAGCCTTGTCCGGGCCTGCCAGCATGCGCGTCGTCTCCCGCATCGCCGACCAAAAAGAATCGATCCGCAGCATCGCGCAGAAGGCCGACGGCCTCGCGGACTGCGTGCGCTTCGACTTGGGCCAGCCGGACTTCGACACGCCTGAGCACATCAAGGCGGCCGCGATTGCCGCCATCCAGGAGGGCAAAACCGGGTACGCGCCTGTCCGCGGCATTGAGCCCCTCCGTGAGGCCATCGCCAAGTATGAGGCCCGAAAAGGCCTTGATGTGACAAAGGACCAGGTGCTCGTCACCGCCGGGGCGATGGAGGCCCTCTTCATCGCCCTTGTGGGCCTGCTCAATCCCCGCGAGAAGGTCCTGGCCAACGACCCCCATTACGGCCCCTACGGCGCGATCGCCGCGACCGCCAACGTGATCTTGACGACGAAGCCCTTCTTCCGGGACGACAAGCTGGTCCTAGACGCCCTGCCAGTCGACGCCAAGACCCGCGCCATCATCGTCAATTCCCCCGAAAACCCGACCGGCCGCGTCTACTCCGAGACGGAGCTCAGAAAGCTTGCGCGCTTCGCCGTCGAGCACGACCTCCTCATCCTCTCCGACGAGGTCTACGACCAGCTCGTCTACGAGGGCGAGCACGCCTCGATCGCCGCCTTTGCGCCCAAGCACACCGTCCTCGTCAATTCGGTGTCCAAGTCGTTTGCGATGACGGGCTGGCGCATCGGCTGGCTCGTCGCGCCGCCCCCAGTCGTAGACGGCCTCGCGAAGGTCCACCGCGCGGTCTGCAGCTGCGTGGGCACCCCCAACCAGTACGCGGCCCTCAAGGCCTTGACGGCCGGCAAGCAGGCGACGCGCGACATGGTCGCCGAGTACAAGCGCCGCCGCGACGCCGCCTGCCGGCGCCTAGACAGGCTGGGCTGGCCCTATGCGAAGCCCCAAGGCGCCTTCTACGTCTTTGCGGATATCGGTTCGGACGGCGCTGGCTTTTGCGACCAGCTCCTCGAGAAGGAGGGCGTGGCCCTCATCCCCGGCGAGGCCTTCGGCCCCGCCGGCAAGACGTGTGTGCGCCTCTGCTTTGGCACCACGGCGGTTGAGCGCATCGAGGAGGGGTTTGACCGGATCGAGCGGTTCGTCAAGGCGCAGAAGAAATGACTTTAGTATCCCTTGACGACAAGGCCGTGCACTTTCTGAAAATCCTGCACATTACGCGTCAGCAGCGCGTCGTTATGGTACAGTGAAATACCCGCGACAAGCGTGTCGACCGCGCCCAGGCGGTTTCCGGTGCGGATCAAACCGCCGTGGAGGTGTCCTGCGCGTGGTGCGCCTCAGCCTCCACGAAGAGGCGCCTCCCGATGCGGATCAGCCACGACAGGACGAAAGCGGCCAGCGCCGCTCCAATGATGTAGAGCCAGTCCTCAAGCTGCAGAGGGACGGTCTTGAAGAAGCGGGACAGGGGCGTGTAGAGGACAAGCAATTGCAGCCCGATCGAGGAGAGGACGGCCAGGATGAGCCACCGGTTGGCGAACGGGCCGAGGCGGTATTCGCTCCGGATGGCCTGCAGTCGCGCAATCTCCATGACAATCAGCGCCGTGAAGGCGACGGTCTGGGCATACTGCACCAGCTCTTCGCCGGCGTAGCCGCGTGCGGGGCCGTGGGCCTGGGCCCAGTAGAAGAGCCAGAGGACCCCGATGACGATGAGCAGGCCTGTGGAGAACACGTTGAAGAGCATCGCGCCGTTCATGATGCTCTCCCGGGCGTTCCGTGGGGGCCGGTCCATAATGTTCTTGGACGCGGGGTCCGCGCCCAACGCCAGCGCGGGCAGGCCGTCGGTGACGAGGTTGAGCCAGAGGAGCATGATGGCGGTCAGGGGCAGGCTCACGACGGGGAAGAGCAGGGCCGAGAGCATCGTGGCAAGGAAAATCACGAGGATCTCGCCCAGGTTGCAGCTGAGGAGGTAGTTGATGAACTTGGTGATGTTGTCGTAGATGCCCCGGCCCTCCTCGACGGCGCTCACAATGCTGGCGAAGTTGTCGTCGGTGAGAATCATGTCGGAGGCCTCTTTCGTGACGTCGGTCCCCGTGATCCCCATGGCGACGCCCATGTCGGCCTGCTTGACTGCCGGCGCGTCGTTGACGCCGTCCCCGGTCATGGCGGCGACGGCCCCCTGGGCCTTGAGGGCCTTGACGATGCGCATCTTGTGCTCGGGATTGACGCGGGCGTAGATGTTCGTCGTCGCGACCAGCTTGGCGAAGGCCGCGTCGTCGATGCTGTCCAGGTACTTGCCGTCCACGCCCGGCCCGGCAATGCCGATCTCTTTGGCGATGGCCTCGGCGGTGAGGCGATGGTCGCCGGTGATCATGATGACTCGGATCCGGGCGCGCCCGCATGTCTCGATGGCGGCCTTGACCTCGGGTCGGGGCGGGTCGATCATGGCCTGGAGGCCCACGAAGGTGAGGGCGGTTTCCGGCTCTGCTCCGTCGTCGGGCTTGCAGGCAAAGCCCAGGACGCGCAGGGCCTGCTTGGCCAGCTCGTCGTTGGCGGTCAGGATCCGGTGGCGCAAGGCGTCGGTGAGCGGCACGATGTGGCCCTGCCAGTCGGCCTGCGTGCACTGGTGCAGGAGGGCGTCGGCCGCGCCCTTGACGTAGACCATCCGGCCTGCCGGAGTCTGGTGGATCGTGCTCATCATCTTGCGCGCCGAGTCGAAGGGCACCTCGTCAAGCCGGGGGTTCTGGGCTGCTAGGCCGGCAGGGTCCAGCCCGCCTTTTTTGGCGGAGACGAGGAGGGCCGCCTCGGTGGGGTCGCCCAAGACGGCGGGCTCGCCGTTGGACTCCTCAAGGTGGGCGTTGTTGCAGAGGGCCCCGACGGCCAGCAGGCGCTGGAGTGTGGGGGAAGAGGCAGGTTTATGGTCCAAGAAGATGGCGCCGCTGGCGAAGTAGCCCTCGCCGGTGACCTCATACATGAAGCCGTCGGCCCAGAGCCGGCGGACCGTCATCTCGTTCTTCGTGAGCGTCCCTGTCTTGTCCGAGCAGATCACGGTGCACTCGCCGAGGGTCTCGACGCTGGGGAGGCGGCGGATGAGGATGTGGCGGCGCACCATCTTGCGCACGCCCAGGGCCAGCGAGAGGGTCACGATTGCGGGCAGGCCCTCAGGGATGGCGGCCACCGCGAGGCTGACTGCGACCTTGATCTCCTCCAAGAGGTTGAGGCGGCCGGTGTCGCGGTAGTTGTAGAAGAGGAGGACGGCCAGGACGGCGGCGCAGATGATGAGCGTGACCACGCCCAGCCACCGCCCGAAGTCGTCAAGCTTTTTCTGGAGGGGAGTCTGCTCCTCCTCGACGTCGCGGATCATCCCCGCGATCTTGCCCAGTTCCGTCTGCATGCCGGTCGCGATGACGACGGCTTTCGCGCGGCCGCGCGTGATGGCGGTGCCGCAGTAGACCATGTTCTTGCGGTCCCCGAGGGGGACAGGGTCGTACAGGGGCTCGATGAACTTGGAGACGGGCACCGACTCGCCGGTCAAGGCCGCCTCGGCGGCCTGGAGGCTAGCCGCTTCGATGAGGCGCGCGTCAGCGGGGACTTTGCTGCCATCCTCCAGGAGGATGATATCGCCGGGCACCAGGAGATTCGTGTCCAGGCTCTCTTCGCGGCCGTCCCGGAGGACGCGGGCCCGCAGGGCCGTCATGCGCTTGAGAGCATCGATGGCCCGCTCGGCCCGGTATTCCTGAAGAAAGCCGATCCCGGCGTTCATGATGAGGATGGCCGCGATGACGGCCGCCTCGGTGTAGTTGACAGGCGTCCCGCGCTGGAAATGATTTAGGACTTCGATGGCGATCGAGAGGACGATGGCGCCGAGGAGGATGTAGACGATGAAGCTCCGGAACTGGTTGAAGAACAGGACCCAGGGGCTGATCTGTTTTTTTTCTTGGAGCTCGTTGGGCCCAAAGCGCGCGAGGCGGGCCTGCGCCTCGGCAGCGGGCAGCCCCTGGGCGGGGTCGACCTGCAGGGCGGCCAAGACCGCGCGGGCGTCTTGCTGGTAGGGCTCCATGCTCTCCTCTTTTTGGGCGCGCTGGCCAAAACTTCGTTTATAAATTTTGTGCCGTCCGTCGAAGAGAAGTCCACAGAAAGTTTTAAAAACACCTTTGGGGGCAGGACGGGCGTGAGGAAACGGTCATGCGAGTCGTGATTGTCGGCTTTGGGTCCGCTGGCTTTGCCGCCGCCATACAGCTGAGGCGCAACCGCTTCGGCGGC
>CAYUKJ010000070.1:4434-6386 GCA_964445245.1 uncultured Methanosarcinales archaeon
TGGACAGCAAGGACTACGACCTCCTACACAGCTGCGGCCTGCCCTACTGCATCTCGGGGCGCATCAAGAACCCCGACGACCTGATGCAGAACCTCGATGACATGGGCCTGGTCCGCCACCGGCACGCGGCAGCCGTCCGCCTCGTCCCCGGCATCCTCACGATCAAGGATCTGGGGGCCGGCGCCCTCACCGACCTCCCGTTTGATGCCTGCATCCTCGCGACAGGCTCCTCCCCGTTCATTCCGCCTCTGCCAGGCCTGGACGCCGCCCTTGGCAAGAGCGCGTTTACCGTCAACACCCTCGACCAGGTCAAGGCCATCATGCGCTACGGCGGCCGGCGCGCCCTCGTCCTTGGGGGCGGGGCCATCGGCCTGGAGACGGCGATGGCCTTGCACGAGGAGGGCTACAAGGTCACCGTCCTTGAGGGAGGCCCCTCCGTCCTCTCGAAGTCAATTGATTCGGACGTGGCGCAAGTCGTCTCGGACTACCTCGGGCACCACGGCGTCCGGGTCCTCCTGAACACGCGGGTGACGCAGGTCCACGCGGCCGACGGCCGCCTAACGGGCGTCCAGGCCGGCGACGCGTTCCTGGAGGGCGACCTGCTCATCGTGGCGGCCGGCGTGCGGCCCAACATCGGCTTTCTGGAGGGCAGCGGCGTCGTCTTCGACGCCCGCGGCATCGTCGTCAACCAATCCCTGCAGACCGCGCTTAAGGACGTCTATGCCGTCGGGGACATCATCAAGGTCCCGTCGCTTGTCGACGGGCAGCTCGTCTCGTGCGGCCTGGCCTCGACGGCGTACCAGCAGGGCCTGATTGCGGCCGACAACATCTGCGGGAAGGGCCGCGCGTACCGCGGCACGTCCAGCACGTTTGTCACGAAGATCGGCCACCTCGAGGTGGCCGCCACAGGCTTCAACGCGGCCAAGGCCCAGGCCGACGGCCGCGAGATCCTGGCCAGCGAAATCACGCTGCCCACGCTGCCGGAGTGGTACCGCAGAAGCGACGAGATCCTCGTCAAGGTCCTCATCGACGCAACGACCCACAAGATCTACGGGGCCCAGGCCGTCGGCAAGTCCGGCGCCGCCGCGCGCATCAACGTCGTGAGCGCCGCCATCGCGGCCGGGATGGACATCTTCGCCCTGCACGACGTCGAATTGTCGTACTGCCCGCCCGTCTCGGACGTCTATGATCCGCTCTCGTTTGCGACCGGGAATTTGGTTCGCAGGCTCTCCCGCCCCGTCCTCGAGGTGGCGGCTTGACTCCGGCAGACCGCAAGTACTCGAAGTGGCACACATGGGCCAGGCCCGAGGGAGGCGCCGTCGCGGTCGGCATCACGGACTTCGCGCAGCGCCAGCTCAAGGACATCGTCGCCCTTGAGCTCCCCCAGGCGGGCGCCTCCGTGGTGCAGGGCAAGGCGTCGGGCTGCGTCGAGTCCGTCAAGACCGTCCACGACCTCGTCAGCCCCGTCTCCGGCACCGTCACCGCAGTCAACGCGGCCCTGGAGACCAAGCCGGACGTCCTCAACAAGGACCCCTACGGCACCTGGATATTCAAGGCCGCGCTAAGCAACGCAGCTGAGCTGGACGGCCTCATGGACGCGGCCGCCTACGACGCCGCCACGCCCAAGACCGCGCATTGAGCAGGGAAAATTCTCGCCGACCTTACGATTCGAACGCGATGAGGATCCTGTCGCCGTCCTTCCAGACGTAGTCGGCCGGGTCAGGGTTTGGGACGCCGTTGACCGTCACCGTCAAGGTGCCGGGCTGTCCGTCGGGGCAGGGGTCGCCATTGCAGCGCTCAAGAAAGCAGGTCTTTGTGAAGCGCAGGTTGAGCTGGTCGAAGAGCTCGCCGAGGCGCAGCTTTTCGGGCTCCAGGAGCTCGGACCCGGCCTCGTTCGTCTTGATGACTGCGTGAAAGTGGAGGCGGTCCTGTTCCTTGTGGGTGTGCTGCCG
>CAYUKJ010000071.1:0-6379 GCA_964445245.1 uncultured Methanosarcinales archaeon
GAGCGCCCCCTCAAGAAACTGGCGCGCACCTCCGCGAACAAAGGCCTCATCGAACCATACGTGGCCGACCCTGTGCGCGCCTTTCTGGCGGATGACAAGCTGGGCATCGCGGAGGTCCTCGACGAGATGGAGCGCGAGCTTGCGCGCCTCGTGGACCCCGCCAAAGCGCCAGGCACCGCGGCGGCCCTCGCCAAGGCCAAGGCCGCCGGGCTTCCCGCGCTCCAAGCCGACTACAGGGAATCCCGCGCTTCGCTCGACCGCCTCCGGCGCACCCTTGCCACCCATCCCGCTGCGGCATCCAGGTATGCCCTTGACGCCCGGGCCGCGGACCTGGACAGAGAGCGACAGGCGCTTGAGCGCCAAGTTGAGGACCTGCGCGCCCGCCTCGCCATCCGCACTCCTGAATCCCTCCTGCCAGATATCAACGCGGCGTTAGCCCCTCTAGGCGGCACCCTCGCATGACCCTCGACGCCTTCTGCGCCAGCCTGGGCTGCAAGGCCCCTGCCGCCACGCGCATCGGGCGCCGCTACTACCTGATCCCACCCCCCGCCGCCGCCGTGATGGACGCCATCAACGAGTCGCCCTACGCCGCCGGCCTTTTTCTGGGCGAAGAGCGCGGTCTTTTTGTTCCGACGCCGGCCCTCCTCCTGCTCCTAGAACCTCCCCAAGCGCGCATCACCGTCCTCGACGCGCGCGGCAGCTGGCTCTTTATCTGCGGCCGGCGCGTCAAGAGGCAGCATGTCGTCAAAAAAGCCGCCCAGGATCCCTGCCTCGTGCGCAACGAGGCGGACGAAACGCTGGGATTGGGACGCTTCGAGCGCGGGCTGCTGGTGCCGACCGTGGACCTGGGGACGTACTTGAGGGACCAATAGGCAAAACGTATTTGTTTAGCACCTTCGAATCGCTCGAAGTGAAGCCTGAAGGTTCTGCGTCCCCGGAGGGGGTCCACAGCAACCATTGGGTTGCTGGGTCCACAACGATTCCAGAATCGTTGGGCGTCCGCCAGAGGCGGACACGTTGGGCAGAGCCCAACACATCCCCCCGCGACGGACGCGATGTGTGCGAGAAAGGCGATTCGACCTGAGGGTGCTAAACAAATACGGCAAAACTATTTAAACCCTCCCGCCCCCGATGCAGACATGCCTAGACCGCCCCGTCGCGGACATTTCTCGCGCAGCCGCAGCCTCGCCAAATTCGACGTGCACTTCGGCCCCGATGCGCTGGTGCACGCCATTCGCCGTGCGCTGCGAAGAAGCCGAGAACCTGTCAGAGTCCTGGAGGTCGGGTGCGGCGAGGGCCGCGTCCTCCTCGAGCTGCGCCGACGCTTCCCCGAAATCGAGCTGCACGGCATCAACCGCACGCCGTGGCCGGCCATGCGCGGCCCTGAGAGCCTCAGGCGTGCCGCCGTCCACTACGGGATATTCACCCGCGCGCAAATCAAGTCGGTCAAGTTGCCCCTCATCCATTTCTACAACGCCAAGAAACTGCATTTCCGCGACCGCTCGTTGGATGTCGTCTACAGCCAATTCGCCATCCCCTACGTCGACCGCAAGGACATGCTTCTCGAGGAAATCTGGCGCGCCCTCAAGGTCGGGGGCGTCGCGCTCCTATACATCGACAGCGAGCGCCACTCCACGCCCGACTTCCTGCGCGCTTCGGCCCCCTGCTGGGTCATCTATCACAGAGGCCGCCTCATGCCGCTGCAGTGGCTCGCCAGACGCATGAGCGCCCGCGGCTTCGACGTGCGTTGCACGCTGCGCCCCAACCTGACGGATCCGACTAAGCGAAGCGTCCACCTCATCCTGCGAAAGAACACGCGCCGCGCACTGCGCCTGGGGCTCACCTTCGACGCCTCCTCGTCTTTCGACCTCGCCCTGCTCAACCCGAAGCTCAAGCACATGCGGGGCAAGACGTTCTGGGGGTATCGCAGCGTGTACTACGTGTAATCAGCCTCGCAGTGAAGTTCAAAGAATGGCAGGCAACCAGGGGGGCCGAAAATTTTCCGAAGTTTTTAACGCAAGCTATATATATTACTAAATAATACAAAATAATACCATGGAAACAATCAGCCTCAAGCTGGATGCGGCCGTGCTCGCCGACATGGCGCGCCTCATGAAGGCGCACCGCTACGCCACCAAGACGGAGTTCATCCGCGACGCGATCCGGGAGAAGATGAGCGCCCTGGAGAAGCAGGAGGCGCTCGCCCAGATCGAGGCCCTCTACGGATTCTCCAAGAAGCGGACGTCCGACGCGCAGCTGCATCGGGCGCGGGAGAAGGCGTTCGCCGAACTGGATCGTCGGCTCAGATGAGGTCTTCTGGCCGCCGCGTGTCGCAGAAGTCCCGAAGCCGCATGAAATGGGCGTCGCGGGACACGAGCACTAGGTCGTAGTCGTGGCAGAGGATGGCGTGCAGCGAGTCTCCGAACGGGACGCCACGTTCTCGTCCGATGTCCTTCGCGAGGTCCTTTTGGGCTTTGAAGACATGGATGCGTCTGATTGCCTTACGGGGCAGGCGGGCGAAGGCATCCACGACCCGACGGGTGGAGTAGCCTGCGTGCTTGAGCTCAAGGCACACAAAGTCCGAGTAGTGCAGCAGAAGGCCCTCCAATACCGCCTGATCCAGCAACTGCTTGGCAGCTGCGCCATGGGGGCCGCGCTGTTCGAAAAGGTCAAGCCAAATCGATGTGTCCAAGTAGTAGCCACAGGCCATCCCTGCCTGCAGGGCCGCAGGCTTCTAAAGGCTTGAGGACCCACTTCCGGAGGGTTTCCGGAACGCTCGGAAGAATCAGAAATCCCGCCGCTCGGCGCGCCCCGCGGCCTGAGGCACGCGGTATGCGTGCGCCTCGCCTTTACAGGCGGGATTTCTGGTCTTGAAATGGGCGCTCTGAAGGGCAGGGTATGAATCCCATTTCAAGAATCACGGCGAAGGCCAAGGGCTGGCGCTCACTTCCTCCGCGCGAAGATCCGCTCGTTCTCTTCCAGCGCCTCGATCCCCGGCAGCTTCTCCCCGGCAAGCAGCGACAGGGCTGCGCCGCCGCCGGTCGAGACGTGCGTGAACTTGGCCTGCAAGCCCAGCTTCTCGACGGCGGCCACCGTGTCGCCCCCGCCGACGATTGTCGTGGCCTCGCGCAGGCCGGCCAGGTACCTGATGAGGCCGACCGTGCTTTGCGCGAACGGCTCCAGCTCAAAGACCCCCAGCGGCCCGTTCCAGATGACCGTTTTGGCCGACGCGAGCTCCTTCTTGAACCGCTCCAGGGAGTCTGGCCCGATGTCGAGCCCCATGACGTCCTCAGGCATGCTCTCCACCGGCACCGTCTGGGTTTTTGCAGCCTCCTCAGGCCTCGGAGCCACGACCACATCAACCGGCAAGACGAGCTTGGGGTTGGCGAGCAGGCGGCGGGCCGCGTCCACAAAGGAGTCCTGCACCAGCGAATTGGACACGAACAGGCCGCGGGCCTTGTTGAACGTGAACATCATGGCCCCCCCGATGAGCAGCTTGTCCACGCGGGGGAGCAGGTGCTCGATGATGGGCAGCTTGGTCTCCAGCTTCACGCCGCCAAGGACCGCCGCGACGGGGGGCTTGGCGTCCTGCAGCGTCAGCATCTTGATCTCCTTTTCCAGCAGGAGACCCGCGCAGCCAGGCACCAGCGTCGCGACGGCGCACACGGAGGCGGCCGCGCGGTGCGAGACGGCAAAGGCGTCGTCGACAAAGACCGTGCAGTTGCCGAGCAGCCGCTTGGCGAAGTCGAGGTCGTTGGCCTCCTCGCCGGGCTCAAAGCGCAGGTTCTCCAATAAGACGAGCTGGTCGTTTGGCAGGACGACGTCAATGCAGCCGTCGACCTTGGCGACTGGGCGGCCCAGCAGCTCCCCCAGGCGGGCCGCCACGCCATTGAGGCGCAGGGCCGGATCCACGCGGCCCCCCGGCCGCCCCAGGTGGCTGCACAGGACAAGCTGCGCCGGATTGGACCGCAGAAGCGCGTTGATCGTCGGGAGATGGGCGCGCAGGCGCGCGTCGTCGGCAATGCGGCCCCCCTCCCCCAGCGGCACGTTGAAGTCGCAGCGCACCAGGACGCGCTTGCGGGCCACGTCGAAGTCGCGGAGCGTCTTCATGCTTGTGTCACATCAGGCGCAGGAGGTCCACCATGCGACAGGAGTACCCCCACTCGTTGTCGTACCAGCCGAGGACCTTGACGAAGACGCCGTCGGTGACAAAGGTGCCCTGGGCATCGAAGATGCAGCTTGCGGGGTGGTGCACGATGTCGGCGGACACTATGGGGTCCTCCGTGTACTCGAGGACGCCCTTGAGATGGTGCTGGGCCACGTCCCGAAAGAGCCCGTTGACGGCGTCGCGCGTCGTGGGCGTATTGACGACGCAGACGAAGTCGGTGACGCTGCCGTCCGGGACCGGGACGCGCAGCGCGATGCCGTCCAGCCTGCCCTTGAGGTCCGGGATGACCTCGCCCACGGTCTTCGCCGCGCCCGTCGTGGTCGGGATGATGCTGACGCAGGCGTGACGGGCCCGCCGCCAGTCCTTGTGGGGCGCGTCCACGAGGCGCTGGTCGGCCGTGTAGGCGTGCACCGTCGTCATGAAGCCCCACTTGACGCCGAAATTGTCATGGAGCACCTTGACCATCGGAGCGAGGCAGTTCGTCGTGCAGCTGGCGTTGCTGATGACGTGGTGGCGTGCCGGGTCGTAGAGCTGCTCGTTGACACCCTTGACGATCGTGAGGTCCACGCCCTTGCCGGGCGCCGACAGGAGGACTTTTCTGGCGCCGGCCTGCAGGTGCTTCTGCAGATCCGGCCCGTCGGTGAAGCGGCCGGTGGACTCGACAACGATGTCAATCTGCAGGTCCCTCCAGGGCAGCTTCGCCGGGTCTGTCTCGGCGAGGACGCGAATCTCCTGGCCGTTGACCACCAATGTGCTGCCGCGCGCCTCGACGGTCCCGTGGAAGCGGCCGTGGACCGAATCATACTTGAGAAGATGGGCCAGTGTTGGGGGATCCGTGAGGTCGTTGACAGCCACGATCCGCAGCGCCGGATCGGAGAGGGCGGCCTGGAAGACGTGGCGCCCGATGCGGCCGAACCCGTTGATCGCGATAGTCTTGGCGATGGGTCTCACTCCCCTACGCAGCACAGAAAGCCATTTAATAAAGTTTCTCATTACCTCGGCAGTCGCCCCCATGACCAAGCCCCGCGCATGCGTCATCATCCCGGCCTTCAATGAGGCCCGGACCATCGCCCGCGTCGTCCGCGGGTGCCGCCGCCATCTCCGCGACGTCCTCGTCATCGACGACGGCTCGACGGACCGCACGGCCGAGCGCGCCTGGACCGCCGGCGCGACGGTCCTGCGCCTGCCCGCCAACCAGGGCAAGGGCGCCGCGCTTTCGGCTGGCTTTGCGTGGGCGCGCCCCTTTGCCGCAGTTGTGGTGATGGATGCGGACGGCCAGCACGACCCGGCCGACCTCCCCCGCTTTTTGGCGGGCCTTCGCCGTTTTGACGTTGTTGTAGGCATCAGGCGGCGACGGGGCAGCATGCCGCTCCTCAATCGGGCCTCAAACAAGCTCACCAGCGCCCTCCTCTCCTGGGTCGCGGGGGCCGCGCTGCCGGACAGCCAGTCCGGCTACCGGGCCATCCGCCAAAAGGTCCTTTCGGCCGTCACGCTGCAGTCGCGCCGCTTTGACGCCGAATCCGAGTTCCTTATCAAGGCGGCCCGGGCCGGATTCCGCGTCGGCGGCATCCCAATCGCGACGACGTACACCGGCAAAAAAAGCCACATCTCGAAGGCGCTCGACACGGTCCGGTTTGTGCGGCTTCTGTGGCGCGCCAGAAAATGGGTCGTGGAGGCCAAGGCGGCCGCAGTCCGGCTGCGCAAGAGAAAGGCGGACGCCTAGGATGCCCCCCAAAGCTGGCGGAGGGCCTTATAGCGGGGGGGCCTCGTCGTCCTCGTCAAGGCCCTCGATCTGGTCGACGACGAGGGGCACGAAGCGGCACTCGCCCAGCGGAATCTCCTCGTAGCCGTCCGGATGCTTGATGATCTTGTAGAGCGTCTGGAGCGTCGGCGGCCCGATGGGCATCATGAGGGCGCCGCCCGCCTTGACCTGGTCGAGGAGCGCCTCGGGCACGGAGGGCCCGTGGGCCGAGACGAGGATCACGTCGAACGGCGCGGCCTCCGGGTAGCCCTTGAGGCCCTCGCCCTCGATGACCTCGACATTCGTGATGCCGAGCTGCTTGTAGACGGCCCGGGCATGGTACACAAATTCAGGATACCGGTCGATTGTGTAGACCTGTTTCGCCAGCCGCCCCAGGATGGCGGCCAGGTAGCCCGAGCCGCAGCCCACCTCCAGGACGATTTCGTCGCCCGAAAGGTCCATGTTCTGGA
>CAYUKJ010000072.1:0-6302 GCA_964445245.1 uncultured Methanosarcinales archaeon
GGCTGCGCCGGCATTGCGGGATAGAGGCGGTGCAGGGCAACCACGACATCCTCCTCCCCCGCATGGCGGACGCCCTTAAGCTGCCCCTCCATCCGTGGCTGAAGATCGGGAATGTCCTCATCCTTCACGGACACAAGGAGCCGCCCTCAGCGGCGCTCAAGGGTGTGCGCCGCCTCATCATCGCCCACGAGCACCCCTCGATCCGTCTCTCGGACGGGATCCGGAGCGAGACGTATCCGTGCTTCCTGTGGGGGCCGTGGAAGAATCAGAAAGTGCTTGTCTTGCCCGCGATGGGCGGCCTGCATGAAGGCGGGGATGTGCTCGGCGCGGGCCCACTCGGGCCGTTCTTGGGCAGGCTCCCGGAATTTGAGGTGTTTGCAGCGGAGAATGATGTCCTCGTCGCCTTGGGGCCTGCAGGGGGCATTTCGGACAGGACTCCTCACTCGATTTGATCATCTCCCCCGTCTATCTTCCCCGTGCACTGGCCGGTGTTAATGACGCTGCAGGCGGAGAGGCACCGCAAGGTGCCGCCGGAGAACCCGTAGTCCGCGCAGGTCTTTCCGCCGAAGTCCGTCCCGTCGCACTCTTCGTTTTGCCCCTGGTGGTTCGGCGTGTTCCGGATGCCGTCGCCGCACCGCGACCAGGTGCAGCTGTTCAGGCAGTCATCGGCCTGGTTGAGGTTGCCGTCGTCGCAGTCTTCGCGGCCGTCGTTGGCGGGGCCGCCTGTGCCCTGGCCATTTGGGGTCTGGACGTAGCCGTCCACGCATCTGGTTAGTTGGCACGGCGTCGGGCTTTCGGGGGGCGTGCAGGTGCCGGTATTGCTGTTGTAAACATAAAGGTCGCAGGCTTCAACGCCCACGTTCTGGAAGCCGTCCCCGCAGACGTTGTTCTGGCAGTTGGCGAGGCAATCATCATTGTTGTCGGCGTTGGCGTCGTTGCACTGGACGGGTGGGGCCTGAAAGAGGACGGCAAAGCGGGGGACGGGCGCCTCCGTTTCCGAGGGAAGGGTCCAGGGGTGGCCGTGGATTTGGTGGGCCGCAAAGAGTTGTTTATTGAAAATAGGCGAGGACTTGCTGAATATCGGGGATCCAGACCACTCTCCAGGGCAGCCGGGAAAGCGGGCGATCACGCAATCGTCGCAGCCGTCCAGGGGGTCCGTGTTCCCGTCGTCGCACTCCTCCCGCGTCCAGTACCGGAAGCCGTCGCCGCAGAAATTGGCCTGGCAGGTGTCGAGGCAGTTGTCGTAGGGGTCGCCGTTCCGGCCGTCGTCGCAGGTCTCGGGCGGGTCGATGGCGCGGTTGCCGCAGTTGGTGCACCCACTGGTGTCGAGGGAGCAGGAGGCCGTGCATCCAAGCGTCCCCTCGACGTAGTTGAGTGTCACGCAGGATTGGCCGTTCAGCTCGTCCGGCGCGCAGCCGTCCGTGCCGCAGTCGCACTCCTCGCCCATGTCGGGGTCGATGGCGCCGTTGCCGCACTTGTGGCATTGGCCGAAGTTGAGCTGGCAGGCCGCGGGGGAATCGGGGGGGTGACAGGCCAGCGTGCCCCCCACATACGAGGCGTCGTAGTCTTGGCAGAGCCTATATGGCATGACGGGGGTGTCGCAGGCCTCGCCCGCGTCCAGCCGGCCGTTCCCACAGCAGAAGCCTCCGCCCTCAGAGGTATCCTCCGCGTTATCGCAGCCGGAGTCGTCCAGGTCGGTGCAGCCGTTCCCGTCGTTGTCGAGATTGTCGAAGCACGCCGTCTCGGTGCAGTCGCCCCCGGCGGGGCCGACGCAGACGAAGTGGCCCTTGGGCGTGAATTGGAGCTCGATGGTCCCCTCCTTGAGGGCGCTGGCGGGAAGGCCCTGGTCGGAGATCTTGGCGAGCGCGTTGATGTAACAGACGACTTCCTGGCGGCCCTGCTCGGTGTCGAAGGCGAGCGTCACGGCGTCCCCGTCGATGGTCAGGCCCTGCAAATTCTTGGGCAGATGGATCGTCGTCGTCAGCTGCGAGCCGCGGCCTAGCGATCGGGCCTCCTCGATCTGGCTGGCTATGAGCTCGCAATTGCGCTCGTTCTCCGCGATGGCTGTGTAAGCCTTGCCCTCGACCCCTAGTTTGCCCATATTGGTGAAAAGCGGGAGAGTAAGAAGGATTGCAAGAGCGGCCAAGAGGAGGTACTCGGTCGAGATTTGGCTCTTCCGGCGCATCTGCCGTCCCGGATACGCCAGCTTAATAAATGTTTTGCCTGGCCGATGGCAAGAGTGCACATCTGATGTCTATTTCAAGCCACACAAATGCTAATAAAACGGCGGACAACCGGATTGGCGCAATGGCGGAAATCCGCGTGAAGGGGGCCCGGGAGGAGCGGTTCGTGTACAATTGCCCCCATTTCAATCAAGGGCGGTGCGAGAAAATGGGGAAGCGATGCACGCACACCAGCCCCCTGTATGTGGACTGCCCCATCCTCATCGGGAACACGAAGCTCAAGGCGTTCTTGGAGTGAGGAGGACTATCTCGGCGGGACCTGGAAGCCCGGCTTCTTGACGGAGAGGGGCTGGGCGGGCCTACGGAGCTCCTGGAGCCACATGAGGCCGATGCGCATCATGTTCTTGTTGAATTTGTCGGAGAGCTTGTATGTCTTCTTGTAGAGGTCGTAGTCGATGAGGCCCATCGTCTTCATCGGCGTCAGGATGCGGTCGTAGAACTGCCGCTTGTTGTAGCTGATTTTGGTCTCGGCCAGCTTGCCTTCGTGGAGGGCGGTGGCGAAGAGGCTCATCTCGGTCTTGCCGATCTCCCCTTGGGACATCTTCATCTGCTCCACTAACAGCTTCCCGACGATGACCTGCTGCTCGGTGGCGAAGATGATCTCGAAGATGTTTTCAGGCAGGTTGAACTGGTCGAAGAGGATGACCATATCTTACACCCCCAACGGATTTCTCATTATTACCCCTGATGAACCAAGAGTCGATATTTCTATATAAATGTTCCGATTTGCCAGATTTCCGATTTTCCTATACAGGTAGGAATTATATTCGATTCTCTGCCGAAATGCGTCCGCACCCAGGAGAACCGGAAGAAATTTTTAAAGCGGCTTCTTCCGGGCCTCATCCAATTGGCAGCCTAGGAAAAGATGGCCCACCCTATTTCCCTGGATGAAGAGCGCGTCGCGGACCTTGCAGCCTACTACGGGACGCACTCCGGCCTTGCCCGTCAAGAGGGCACGAGCCCGGCATTTCGCCCGACCAACCTGTATCACTTCAAGGATTTCATGTTCGCGGCCATCAAGAAAAAGAGCCTTGATCCGGCGCTTCCCTTCTTTGACGCGGGCTTTGGCGATGGGCGCGTCCTTGCGGCGGCCTCCCTCGTCTTCGGCCGCGTCCTGGGCCTGGAGGCGGACGAGGGGCTCGCCGAGCAAGGCTTGGCCCACCTGGACCGCCTCGCCGGCCTCGGCCTCATCGACCGGGGGAAAATCAGGGCCGTGGCCGGAGATTTTCTCTGCCCCGACGACTACGAGCGCAAACTCAAGGCAGAAACGCCCAGCATCAGGCAGTTCTACAACTACTACGACAATGCCGCTGACCTCCTGGACTTCCTTGTCCGGCACGGGCACCCCCGCGCCAAGCTCCTTCTCTACACATCCAAGGTCTTGGTTCCCGGCCATGACGGATTCGCGGCAACTCAGATCTGGGAGGGGGACGGCTTTGTGGCGGTGGTGTACGAGCGGAGGGCTTCCTCCCCCCTAAAATCCTCTATTAATAATCCCTGGCTCTGTTGAAATCATCCGCCTTCGGCGGCTGCCGGCCTGGTCGCCGTCTTGCTGCCGCAACCGTGGGCGCGACCACCCCGGACGTCCACAAGAACCAAAGGTTCTTGGGATCCACAACGCCACAGGCGTTGGGATGCCCAGAAACCCAATGGGGTTTCTGGCATGCGAGCAGCTTTGCTGCTCTGCATGCGAAAAGCTCCGCTTTTCCGCATCCCAGCAACCCTGGGTTGCTGTGGAGGGCAACCCCCTGTCGCTGCCGCACACGCGAAGTGCTACGACTCGCCCGTAAGGCCGGCAGCCCATGATTTCAACCTAGCTATAATCCCCCAAACACTTAAAAAGGCCGTGGGCACTCTCGGGGAGATGACCCATGCCATCCCCGCCGACAAGCGCGTCCTCCTGACGTCGGCCCTCCTCTACGCGAACGGGCCCGTCCACGTCGGGCACCTCTTGGAATACATCCAGACCGACCTGATTGCGCGCAGCCTCAGGCTTCTTGGGCATCACGTCCTTTATTGCGCGGCCGACGACACGCACGGCACCCCCATCGAGGTCAAGGCCCTTGAGCAAAAGAAGGAGCCGGAGGCCTTCATCGCCGAGATCTACAAGGAGCATGTAGCCGACCTCCGGGCCTTCCACATCGGCTGGGACTCCTACTACACGACCCACTCCGAGGAGAACCGGCTCCTCACGGAGCGCCTCTTCGCCAGCCTCCACAAGAACGGGCACATCTACCAAAAGGAGGTCGAGCAGCTCTGGTGCGGGAAGGACGGGCGCTTCCTCCCGGACCGATTCATCAAGGGGGCCTGCCCGCGCTGCCACGCCCCAGACCAGTACGGGGACGCCTGCGAGGCCTGCGGGGCGACCTATGCTCCCGCCGAGCTGATCGGGCCCTGCTGCGTCATCTGCGGGAGCTCCCCGGTCCCCAAGCGCTCAACCCAGCACTACTTCCGCCTATCCAGCTTTACGGCCCAGCTGGCCCTGTGGCTCAAGCACGCCGACATCCAGCCCGAGATCCGCAACCAGATCCGGGCCTGGATCGACGGGGGCCTCCAGGACTGGTGCATCAGCCGCGACGCCCCCTACTTCGGCTTCCCGATCCCAGGGACCGCGAAGTTCTTCTATGTGTGGTTCGACGCCCCGATAGGGTACCTCGCCAGCGCCGCGCACGCCCTTGGCGGCATCGACGCGGCAGAGCAGTACTGGCAGGACGGCCACATCATCCACGTCATCGGCAAGGACATCGTCTACTACCACCTCCTCTTCTGGCCAGCCGTCCTCGCCGGGGCCGGCCTCAAGATGCCCGACAGCATAGTCGTCCACGGGTTTGTCAACGTGGACGCCGCCAAGATGTCCAAGAGCCGCGGGAATTTCCTGACCGCCCAGGAGTTCCTCGCGAAGGGCGACCCGGAGCACCTCCGGTTCTACTACGCGGCCAGCCTGTCCCGGACGATGACGGACGTGAACCTCGACTTCGCTGACTTCCAGGACAAAGTCAACAACGAGCTGGTCTCCAACCTCGCCAACTTCGTGTACCGGACCCTCTCCTTCGCGAACCGCAATTTCGACTCGCAGATCGGCACTGACTTCGATGCCGCTGTCCTCCACGAGGCCCGCGACCTCGGGCAGAAAATCCTAGCCGAATACGCCCGCTTCGAGTTCCGCGAGGCCGTCAAGCACCTCCTCGCCCTCGGCAAGCTGGGGAACAAGTACTTCCAGGACCACGCCCCGTGGGACCTCGTCAAGACGGACCGCGAAGCGGCCCACCGCGTCGTCAGCACGGCCGCGCACCTCGTCAGGGACCTCGCCGTCCTGTCGGCTCCGATCCTTCCGTCCTATTCGCGGAAGATCCTGGCCCAATTGAGCATGGCAGGGCCGCAAGACACCAGCAATGAGGCCGAACTCGTCCGCCTCCTCGACGAGCCCCTGGCCGGCCGCCGAATCGGCAAGGCCGGGATCCTGTTCACGAAGATCGGGGCCTGGGAGGCCTCCGAGGGCGGCGAGTGGAAGCTCGACCTGCGCGTCGCCCGCGTCCTTGACGCCGCGCCCCACCCCGACGCCGAGAAGCTCGTCGTCCTCCAGATCGACCTTGGGGCGGAGCGGCGGCAGATAGTCGCAGGCATCCGCCGCCACTACGCGCCTGAAAGCCTGATCGGCAAGCAACTCGTTGTAGTGGCCAACTTGGAGCCGGCGAAGCTGCGCGGCCTCGCCTCGAACGGCATGCTCCTGGCCGCTGGCACAGAGGAGCGCCTCGGCCTCCTCTTCGCGCCCCAATCAAAGCCCGGGGATCCCGTCCTCATAGAGGGCGCCGCGCCGTGCGCGAAGCAGATCAGACACAAGGATTTCCTCACAGTTCCCCTGGTGGCCAGGGAAGGCAGGGCTTTCGCTTGCGGCAAGCCCTTGAAGTCGCCGACAGAAGATATCGTGGTGGATCGGGGCGTCGAGGGGAAAGTCACGTAGGGATTCAAGCCGGTCCTGGACTACTGCTCCCCCCTCTCCTCCCGCAGAATCGGAAACAAGATTACGTCCCGGATTGTCTTCTGGTTGGTGAAGAGCAT
>CAYUKJ010000073.1:0-2753 GCA_964445245.1 uncultured Methanosarcinales archaeon
GTCGCGCTGGGCCTCAAGCGCGCCCTTGACGGCGCTCAGGTCCTCCCGCGCCCCGGAGAGGGCGGCCAGCAGGCCGTCGAGGCCTGCTGCGAGGAGGGCGTGCTCCGCCTTGGCGGCCCCGACCTTTTGGCCGAGGATGTCGACATCCGCCTGGATGGCGGCCAAGTGGGCGTCCAGCAGCGCTACTTCGCCGGCGCTCACGTTGTATTGCGCATCCAGGGCCTCCTCCAGAGTGTCCAAATCGGCCCGGAAGTCGCCGGTGTCCACCGATGAATTGGCCTCGACCAGCTGAGCGAAGAGCTTGCCGGCCCGCACCAAGGCAAGGCCCTGCTCGCGCAGGCCCGAGGCGGCGGCGCGCAGGGCCGTGACGCGGGCGTCGACGCTGCTGACGTTGACGGGCCGGTACTCGAGGTCGATGGCGCGCACGCGGTCCTGGAGATGGGCGGCGCTCTCGGCGGCGGCGTCCGATGCGGCGCGGGCCAGGCCCAGCGAGCCTGCTTGCTCGTCTAGTGTGGCCCGCGCCCCGAACAGGCCGCCAAGGACCGTGCCGGCAAGATCGGTGCTGAGGTCATAGGATGTGCTGCGCACATTGGAGGACAGCGAGTTGATGACGGCGTACACGAGGTTCTGCCGGCTCGTGTCGATGTAGATGACCAGTTCGTTCGTGCGGTCGTCGGCGACCGTGAAGTTGGGGGGAAAGACGACGCAGGTGTGCGACGTCCCCTGCCGGATGCCTTGGACGCAGGCTTGGGCGGACGAGAAATTCGTGAGCGCATACTTGTCCAAGACGAGGCCGCCGATGTATTGCATCGCCAGGTCCGTGGATTCGGGGACGACGAGGCCGACGGCGACCTCCAGGCGCTGCGTGTTGTTGAGCGCGAGGCCGACGAGGGCGATGATGAGGAGCGGCCCCAGGATGGCGACGAGCGCCGCCCCTTTTGAGCGCAGGAGGAGCTTCAGGTTCTTGGCGACGATGGCGAGGAGCTTCATGCCTTTTTGTGCGTGAGGATTTCGATCTTGCCGGACTCCGCCGATGCGGGGCCGGCGGGCCGCTCCTCGGGCGGGGGGCCCTGGGCGGGGCGGGATGCGGGCCGTGCGGCCGGGTCGGGGCGCTTGAGGGCCGTGATGAAGACGTCGTCGAGGGTGGGCTTGGTGATGCGCAGGTCGATGAGATGCTCGCGGCACTGGGCCGCTGCCTTGAGGAGGTCGGGGAGGACTTTGATGGCGGCGTCGGCCGTCAGATGGAGCTCCGCCCCCTTGACGGCCTTGGCACGGATGTGGGGGCTGTTGAGGAGGTCCAGGATGCGCTTATAGTCGCCCGGATAGGTCTCAAGCGTGACGAGGTCGGCGTTCGAGAATGTGGCCTTGAGGGCCGTCGGCGTGTCGACAGCGAGAAGCCGGCCATCGCGCAGGATCCCGATGCGGCTGCAGAGCGCGTCCAGGTCAGTGAGGTGGTGGCTGCACAGGACGATTGTGGTGCCCTTCTTGTTGATCTTGCGGATGAGCTCCCAGATGTGGCCGCGCAGGACCGGGTCGAGGTCGGCGGTGGGCTCGTCGAGGATGAGGACGTCCGGGTCATGCATGAGGCTGCACGCGATGTCGAGGCGGCGTTCCATGCCCCCCGAGAGGTGCCCGGCCGCAAGGTTCCGGAACGCCTTGAGTTCCATGAGGGACAGGAGCGTCGCGACGTTCGCGTGGCGCGCCTCGGGCGTCAGATTGTAGAGCGAGCCGAAGTAGTCGAGGTTCTCCCTGACGGTGAGGGCGGCGTAGAAGGAGGGCGTCTGTGCCGCGAAGCCGTAGACGGCCTTGACCTCGTTGCGGTGCGCGAACACGCTGCGGTAGATGGCCGACTGGGAAAATCCGTCGTGCGTCGCGGTGCGGTACAGGACGTCCCCGCGCTCCGGCGTCAGAAAGCCGATGAGGACGTTGAGGAGCGTCGTCTTGCCGCTGCCGCTGGGCCCGATGATGCCCAGAATCTCGCCGGCGAAGATGTCGAGGGTGATGTTCTGCAGGACGAGGTGCTTGCCGAACGTCTTGGAGACGTTCCGGAGCTTGAAGACTGCCTCAGGCATGGCCGGGCAAGCCCCGGGGGCTATAAAAATCTACCTCTGGGGCTGGCTCTGTCCGGAATGTGCCTTTGCTGCCTTAAGGGCGAGCGACATCATGAATGCCAGTAAAATGACGAGGGGGTCGCCCCCTACGGGGAAACGGCATCATGAACTATTCCAGTCACATCGCGAGCCGGCAGCAAAGGCCGAACAAAGTGAGATTACGGACAGAGCCTCTGGGGCTTATGGCCGTCGGGGGGGATGCCACCAGGTCCGACGATGGATGACGAGGAGGGCGGCAAGGACGAGGACGGCCCCCAAAAAAAACCAGAGGGCCGGATGCGCCCACCACGGGACCTGGGGGAGGATTGCCTGCGCGTGGGCGGCCAGCTCGCCTGGCCCAGGGGCCAGACTCTCAAGGGGGGGCGGCAAAAGGGCGGGGGCGGCCGTCGCATTCGTGGCATCCGTGAAGTTGCCGGCGGCTTGGCCCACGCCCTGGACGGCTTGCGCTGCCGCTTCTGGGAGACGGACGGCGGCATCCATGGCGAAGGGGGCCGCCTCCGGGGACGGCGGAATGGCAGAGGGAACAGCCTCGACGGCCTTTTGCGCCATCATGGGCGCGGCCGCCGGCAACGCTTCAGGCACGGCTTCAGCTGCTGACCGTGCGGCCATCGCGCCGGCTTCGGCGTCGGCCCCGGCGAGGGG
>CAYUKJ010000073.1:2763-6294 GCA_964445245.1 uncultured Methanosarcinales archaeon
AGGGGTTCTCCCAGGAAGGTCTGCGCGGTTGCCAGGCTGCGGAGGCCGAGGCGCTGGACCCACCATGCGACCGCCCCGCCCGCGGCCAGAATTGGGATGAGGGGGAGGAATTTCGCCAGGCGGTCCCGGAGGGTGGGCGCTTCGCCCTTGGGGGCGATGATGACGTACTTGTTCGCAAGGGCGTAGTGGTTGACCTCCTTGCCCTTGTCCGAATAGTGGAAGCTTTCGACCTGAACAAGGCCTGCCTTAAGGAGGAGGCTCATGTTGTAGTGTATTGTCGAAAGGGGAACCCCGAGGTTTCGGCCCAGGTCGGTCTCTGAGGCCTCGCCAGCGGAGAGGGCGTCGAGGATGCGGCGGCAGGTGTCGTTCGAGAGGACTTGGGCAAGGCTTTTGGCCTTCTCCTCTTCCAAGCTTACTAAGATAAACGGTGATTTGTCCGGCATTGCTCCTTTAAAATACAGTTCTCTTTATAAACCCCGGGGATGACTTCGACACCGATTGGAGCCATTTTGTGGCCTCACAGGGCCTAATACTTAAGATAGTGCCAGACCTTCTTGGCCAATGCCCCTGCATAAGCAAGATAGCCGCCCAGGTAGGCTAGGCCAGAGAGCCCCAGCATCAAGGAAAAAATGGCTGCGAATGCCCATGCCTGGTCGGCCACGAAAGCGCGCAGCTCGAGGAAGAGGGCGAGCAGGTAGTCCCAGATGTATGTGGCAGCATAGAATGTGAAAAAGCCGAATGCGCTGCCAATTCCGAGGCCCACCCACAGCTTTTCGAGGGCCCGCCCTCGCGCAAGGAGGACGAGGAGGAGGAGCCCGGCCCCGACGCCGAGGGCCGCCAGCGCCATCCCCGCCCCGCCGGGGACGGGCTGCGTGCGGATATCGATGCCGACGAGGCCCTCCCCCTGGCGGCCCAAGGGAGACATCGTGAAAATCGGGGCCAAAAGCAGGGCGGGGAGGCAGAAGTAGAAGAGGGCCTGATAAAGCCGCGGGACGAATACCTGCCGATGTCGGTACAGGACATACCACAGGTAGGCGGGAATCGTGAGGAGCAGGAGAAGAGCGAGGAGGTTGAGGAGATATGCCAGGCCGAGGACGGGGACCCCCCAGCCCGGGCCCGCTTGGGCTTGGCGGGCAAACAGCGTCCAGATCGGCTCATGGCCGGCTCCCAGGCTCTCCAGATACAGCACCTTGGAGAACGCAAAGAGGTAGGGGAACAGGAAATTGCCGATGTCGGTGATGAGGTGCAGGACGAGCATGCCGCCCAGGCCCAGCCACAGCGTCTCCTTGTACACGAAATGCTTGAGGAACTCCGCATAGAAGTTCTCGGCGCCGCCCTCGACCCTGTGCAGCCAGCTGCCGTGCGCCAGCTCCCCCCGAGTCAGCCGGAAATGCCGGCTCACTGCGAGGAGGTAGATGAGGAGGCCGAGCATGAGGATGGGGGCGTCCAAGACGATGACGAGCCATTCCGCCATGAGATTGAAGACAGTGAGGAAAAATCCAAAGAGAACGAGAAACGCGCCACCTGCGCGCACGGCGAGAGTCCACGGCCGCGCCCGTGGCTCGCCGGGCAGCCGGAACACGACGGCGATGCTGGGGTCTTGGAATGGCGTGCGCCAGCCTACGAACAGAGCCAGCCCGACGAGGAGGAGCACGCCTGCTGCCACCGTGATGGCGGAGGTGAAATGGGCATGCGCGGCCATGGCCTCGTATAGGCCGACAACGGCCGAGGAGGGGGGCACGTCCGCCATTGCCAAGACGGCAAAGCCCAGGACTTTGTAGGCCATGAGCAGAAAGTATGCGGCCAGAATGCCCGCGTCAAGCCCTGCAGAGCGCCGCCCGAAAAAAATCTGGGACAGGGAGGTCTGATACAGGAGATAGCCGAACAGCGCCCACGACACGAGCCAGTCCAGGAGCTCCCAGCCTCCCCTGACTTGGCCGAAAAAATCGAACACCTCGAAGACGAAGAGCGCGACGAGAAGCGCCTGCTTTCCGCGATGCCAAAGCGTCGTCCACGCCATGAGGCGCCCCTCCCCCAGGGCTTATAAAAAGTTTCTCGTGCGCCATGCTACGAGCACCCGTTGCTTTGGTGAAAATGTGCTTGGCCGGCCTCAGGTCGAGCCGCGACATGGTGCGTCTGCGCTGCAGCCAGGGGGTCGCCCCCTTCGGGGATGGCTGCCCAGCGGCTGCATCAACGACACGACGAGAAGCCGGCCAAGCCGAGCGCAGCGAGATTTTCACCAAAGCCACCACCCGCAAAAGATTTAAAAACGCCCCGCTGGGAGGGGCACCATGGAAAAGAGGTGGCTCGTCCTTGTTCTTGCCCTTGCGCTTCCGGGCGTGCGGGGCGACCTGTCGACGCACACGACCGAGCAGGACGGCCAAGTCGTCCTCAACTATCCCGAGCGGGTGAGCCTGGGCGAGCCTTTCGGCGTCATCATCACGTACTACCGCATCAACCAGCTCGTGGAGGCCGCCAGGGTGCGCCTCGTGCGGGCCGGCGAGCAGGTCTTTTCGGCTGATGCTACCTCCAGCGCCCCCGTACGGGCCACTCTGACCGAATCAGAGAGCGGGCGCATCCAGTACCTGCTGCTGGTCGACGAGCAGCTGCCCGGCGACATCCGGAGCACGACGACAATCCCCTTCGCGATCCAGACCGTCGGCTCGGAGCTGCTGCAGATGACGACTGAGCACGAGGCCGTCGTGGTCTCCGGAGGCACCGAACTGTACTTCGACGACCTCTCGGCTTACGAGCCCTTCTCGCTGCGGGGCAGCTTCAAGTACCTCGTCAGCCAGAAGAACACGGACGAAGTCGACTGCGTCCTCACCGGTACGCAGGTCGAGTTCCGCGCCGCCCCGGAATTTTTGGGGGATACAGCTTGCCAGATCACCGGCAAGGTACTCAACACCTCCATCCTCCACACCTATACGCTCCACGTCGTGCCCGACAAGAAGGCCGTGATGAAGGACCTGCCTGACATCCGGCTCGTCAAAGGCACCGACAACGCGACCGTGCTCGCCGAAAACTTCACGGTCTTCTGCCAATACGAAGTCCCCTCTGGGCTGACCCCGCTCATCTACTTCCGCAACACGTACCCGCATTTCGAGCTGGGCCGGCGCGGGCCCGACCTCGTCCTCGCCAGCCTCGACCCGGCCTGGACGGGCGAAGAGGCCATCCGCATCGGCTGCCACAACCAAGCCCAGGTCTTCCGCCTCATCGTCGGGCGCCGCCTCCTCCAAGAGGGCGCCCCCCTCGCCATCGCCGAAGACGGCGACGAGGCGCGCTACGCGCTCCGGTTTGAGGCTGGAGAGCTTGTCGTGAGCGCGCCGGCCACGGTCTTGCTGTCTGATGAGGCACCAGCATTGGTGGCCGCCCTCACCCTCGCCGAGGCCACTGACATCCCCTCCAACCTCACGCTTCGCTGGCCGCCCAACCAGAGCATCCAAGTCACCTGCACGGAGAACCCCTGCCAATTGAGTGCCTCCCTCACCCGCGCCTTCCCCGGCCTGACCGAGTACACGCTGTCAGCCG
>CAYUKJ010000074.1:0-6066 GCA_964445245.1 uncultured Methanosarcinales archaeon
TCATCCCCGGGTCTTCGTTGAACTCAGCCCCGGGGTATTCCCGGCCGGAGAAAAATTTTTGAGAGTTTTATTCCGGCTCGTAGTAATTCACGAGCTGGACCTGGTTCTCAAGTGTCCGCTTGATTGTGAGGAGGAATTTCTTGACGTGGACGGTGTCAGCGGAGAGGTTCAGGCCGTCCGAGGCCACGATGAGCTTGCGGCTGCGGTCGTAGCGGTCGATCCAGCGCTCATAGGCGCCTTGGAGCGTCTTGAGGTAAGGGTCCCGGGGATCCATGAGGCGGGTTTCATAGGCGTGGCCGCGGTTGCGGATGCGGGCGCGCAGCGTCTCCAGGGAGGCGCGCAGGTAAACAAGGAGGTCCGGGGCGCGCAGGTCGGCGACCAGGGTCTTGTAGAGGGCCTCGTATTTCCCCCACTCGCTGTCGGTCATGTAGCCGAGGTCGCGCTGCATCCGGGCGAAGATCTCGCCATCCTCGTAGATGGAGCGGTCCTGGACGCAAGGCTGCTCCCCCTGCGTGATCGTCTCGTGGTGGACGATGCGGGAGAGCAAGAAGAATTTTTGGGAGCGGAAGGCGTACTCGGCAGGGGTCTCGTAGAAGCGGCTTAGATAGGGATTTTCGGCAGTGGGCTCGGCAAAGCAGCGCCATCCGAAGTTATCGGCCAGCATCTTCGCGATCGTCGACTTGCCGCTCCCGATGTTGCCTGCCACCGCCACGAAGACCGGCTTCATGGCAAGCGGCCTATGAGGCGGGCATATAAGCTTTTCGCCCGGGTGGCCGATGGGGCGAGCAGGAGCGCCCGCCCGTCCGCAAAGAAGGTGTGGCCCCCAAAGTGAAGCGCTCCGGGGATGCGGCGGACCGGACCGAGCCTCGCCAGGCGGCGGGCTAATGCTGTCAGGTCCCGCCGGGGCCCCAGGAACTGATAATGGCTGCGGCCGCAGAGTTCGACGGGCTGCGGCCGGGCGCGGAGGGAGATGAACTCGCCGCGGCAGGTCGTACAGGTTGGCTGCCTGGCGACGCGGACGGCCTGGATACGGTGGGCCCAGGCATCGAGGCGGACCGCGCGGGAGGGGAGGGTCCCGGACGACAGGAATCCGAGGGCGAACGCTGCCTGGAGGCAGCCGACAAGGAGTGAGGCCGAGGGGAGCAGCCCGATGGTGTCACAAGTCCCGGCCGGGCGCTTGCCCGCATACAGGCAGGACGCGCAGGGCCCCTTGGGAGCGATTCCCCACACAAACCCCAGGTGTCCCAGGGCGGCGGCGTGGATCCAGGGAATGCGGTGGCGGCGGCAGTAGTCGTTGAGCAGAAGCCGCGCATCGAGCGTGTCAGTCGCGTCCAGGATGAGGCGCGCCCGGCCAAGAAGCCGGGCGATGGTCGCCGCGTTCACATCCGCCGCCATCCCCCTGACGCCGAGGCGCCGCGCGGCCACAAGCGCCTTCGGATGGCCGAGGTCCTCGGCGCAGTAGAGGATCTGGGTCTGGAGGTTGTGGGCGTCGACGATGTCACGGTCGATGATGTGAAAGGGCGCGCGATGCCGGGCAAGGACTGCTGCTGTCGCGCAGCCGACCGCTCCTGCCCCGACAAGGATCACCGCTGGCTTGGGCCGGGGGGCGTGGAGCATGGCCTAGCGCGCCTTACAGACAAAGAAGGCGTGATCCCGCTCGTAGGGGTCCAGCTCCTTGTAGTCGACGACGGCGACGCTGCGCTCAAGCTGGGCGCGGACCTCGTTGTAGACGGCCTTGGGCGGCATTGTCACGTCGATGGAGCGGGCCTTGACGGCCAGGAGCGCAAAGCCTCCCGGCGCGACAAAGGGGAGGTGCTTCAGGAATATCGCAACTTGCTCCTTTTGGGCGATATCCTGGTAGAGGACGTCCGCGAGGACGAGGGCGCGCGCGTACGCCTCAGGATGGCGCGCGTCGGCCAGAAGCGGGCACAGATTCGTGCGCGTCCGGGCAAGGAGGACGAGGTTTGTCATGGGGCGCGGCGCGAAATCCAGGGCGAGGACGACCCCGCGTGGTCCTACCATGTCGCAGACATGGCTGGCCGTGTAGCCATGGGAAGCGCCCAGGTACAGGACGGCGTCGCCCTCCTTGATGCCAATCTGTGAGATGCCCAGGAGAATGGCGGCCGCCAGCTTGGACTTGCAGTGGTTGAACTGCCGGTAGAGCGCGCCGTCCTCCCGCACGAGCGCGTCCTCGAAGGCGGGCTGGTCGCTCAGGGTCTTCGTGAATAGGGCGCGTTGCCCCCCTAGGCTGCCTTCGAACACGTTCGAGAATTTCTTGACGGGCTTCAAGGGAACCGAGCCTCCAGCTGGGCCCTCAATTGATCCCCAACGAACTGGCCCTTGAAGTAGTCGACTTTGGCGGCGATAGCAAGCTTGTCGGCCAGCGCCCGGGCGGCCTTGCCCTTGTCGTGTGAGCGCGCCACCACCGGATGGTTGATGATCAGCCCGTGCTTGGGCGGCCGGGCCTTCTTGTTGCGAAGATGCCGGAAGAGCGCCCTCTCTGCGCCGAGCAATTGGACCGTCCCCGCCCGCATCGCGGACAGGCGAGCCAGGCCGCCGGCGGCCCGCAGCAGCTTGCTGCCGATCGCGGCGCCGGCGAGGGCAAGCAGGTTGGGGCAGTGGGCGCGCATCGTGGCTTCGACTTCCTGCTCAAGGCGCGTCCGCTCCGCGAAGAGCTGCCGCAGGGCCCGCGCGAAGGCCTGCGCGCTCCCCACCCGCTCAGGCGCGGGGCGGCCCATCGTGGACGGAAGCCTCAAGTCAACAAGGATCGCGTCCGGCGCCTTCGTGGCGACAAGCTCCACGAACTTGGCGTGGTCGGCGACCGCCGCGCCCAGTTCGGGAACGATGAGCGCGTACCAGTCCCGGAGGCGCTTGGAAAGCGTGGCCAGCGCCCCGTCCAGCTCCTCCAGCAACCCGACAAGGCTGCTGAGATGCTCGTTCGGGCCCCACGCCTCGCGCAGGAGCTGCTCGGTGAGGGCCAGATAGGCTTCGCGCAGGGCCGGGTAATGCGCGGGGTTTTTAGCGGCCGTCAGCAGCGCATCGAGTTCTGGGCCGCTGGCAGGCTGCGCCGCAAGCTCGGCGTAGCGCTCCCGGAGGCGGGAGAGCGGGGCCGGCGTGAGTCCGCCGTCTCCGACTGTGCCCAAGAGATGGTCCACGGGCCTTCGAAGCGAGAATGGGTTTTTAAAGGTGGCGGGAATTTCCAGTTGCGGAAAGAACAATTATGTGATTTGACGATACCATGATTTCCGCACAGCGCATACTTCTCCTCGGAACATTTCACGAAGACGCTCATCAGCCGTCCAATATGTCTTCACCAACCCAGTGCATCCGTGTTCAATGTTCCAGAAAAAAGAATCTCGCGGAGCGAGCACCTTCGGGTTCCTCTTAACTGCAACGTAGTCCTGCGGGGGATAGACGGGTTGATACTCCCATCCATCAAAGACTTCCACTGCCAGTTCCGGGCCTGATCCGTGGTGCGTCACAAGGGGTGGAAACTCAGGAAGGAATGACCTCCTCTCCGGCCTGAATGTCGGGGTATCCTACGCGGCCTCTGCGTGATGCTCCTGCTGGTGCTGGACGTAGTGCTTGGTCTTGTCATAGTCACTCTGCCCCACCGTCACCGCACAGCCGCCAGGGCTCCAGAAGTGGCCTTGCGGATAGCGGAGCCGGTCATGAGGCTTGTTCCGAAAGACCCGTAACTGACCGGCCCTTCAGGACACGAAACGCCTCGCTGTCCCTCATGCCGCTAGGCAACACCGCCAGCAGATGCACAGATCCGGCATTACTTCGAGCTCATGCACCGCGATGCGGTGCTCCGTGGCTGCCCGCCTGATGGCGGCAGCCACAAGATTTTTATGCCCGAACTCACGCATCATCGCATAGCGGTACTTGGTCGCCCAGACCAAGTGCCAACAATTCAGCCCCACATTGTGGCTACGGTACTTCAACATCGTGCTCGCCTCCAGCGAGCACAGCTCACGCTACGCCAAACTCGGACAGTAGGCGGCGCCGATTCGCCCGCCAGCGAAGCCGCCACAAAAAAACTTTCGAGAAAACGCGCCATAAAGGGTGGGGTATGAGACCCCTAGCTCGCTACGCTCGCAATGAATTGAACCTTAAACCTACCAATCCATTCTCCAAACCTTTAAATACCTCCCTCCAGCCTTCTTGCCAGCATGGCCGAGCAGATTTCCGCCGCCCAGCGCCACAAGCTCAAGGCCTTCATCAAGGTACTCAAGGGCTTCAAGGGCCGGCACACGGAATTGGTGAGCGTCTACGTGCCGGAGGGCTACGACATGAACAAGATCACCGCCCACCTGGCCCAGGAGCAGGGGACCGCCAGCAACATCAAGAGCAAGCAGACGCGCGACAATGTCATTGCGGCGCTCGAGCGCATGCTCCAGCAGCTCAAGCTGGTCCAGCGCACGCCCTCCAACGGCCTGGCCGCCTTCTCGGGCAACGTCGCCGAGCGCGAGGGCCAGCAGGACTACCAGGTCTGGACGCTTGAGCCGCCCCTTCCCCTGAAGCAGCGTATCTACCGCTGCGACAAGGAGTTCGTCCTCGACCCGCTGGAGGAGATGGTCTCGGAGAAGTCCCTCTTTGGCCTGGTCGTCATGGACAAGCGCGAGGGCAACATCGCGCTGCTGCGCGGCAAGACGATCGTCCCGCTAAACTCGGCGACCAGCGCCGTCCCCGGCAAGACGCGGGCCGGCGGCCAGTCGTCTGTGCGCTTTGAGCGCCTCCGCGAGGGTGCGACCAAGGACTTCATGAAAAAGATCGCGGGGATGATGAAGACCGAGTATTTGGACAAGAAGGAGCTGAAGGGCATCCTCGTGGGCGGGCCGGGCCACACGAAGAACGAGTTCGTCGACAGCGGCTACATCACAGACCAGCTCCGCCGCAAGATCATCGCGATCAAGGACCTCAGCTACACCGGCGAGTTCGGCCTGCAGGAGCTTTTGGAGAAGTCTGCGGACGTGCTCTCGGAAGAGGAGGTCGTCGAGGAGAAAAAGGTCATGCAGAAGTTCTTCACGCTCCTGGCGACGCGGCCGGGCCTGGTCAACTACGGCGCCGAGGCCGTTTCCGCGGACCTGCGCGGCGGCGTCGTCGACACGCTCCTCCTCTCGGAAAGCCTCGACGACGAGACCATCGCGCGATTTGAGGGGGAGGCCGAGCCGTATTCGAGCAAGGTCGTCCTCGTCTCTGTGGAGACCCGCGAGGGCGCGCAGCTGGCCCAGATGGGCAAGGTCGCCGCGATTTTGCGCTATGAAATGGCCCGCTAGTTCTGACCCCCTGGCGCAGGCCGCCTTCGAAGGGCTCTTCGGGCGCTCCCCTGACGGACCGATGCAGCTGCGCTACTCGCGCGCCTTTGCCCCCTACGGGGCGCACGTGACGCGGACCCGCGGCGCGCTGCGCTTTGCCCTCAGCCACCTCTGGCGGGAGGTCTCCCCTGAAATCCAGACGGGCCTCTTGCAGCACCTCCTTGTGAAGGTCTTCAGGCACCAGGGGCGGACGATGGAGATGGACCTGTACGACCGCTTCGTCAAGGCCCTGCCCAAGTACACAAAAAGTGAGGAGCATGATTATGAGCTGCTGGAGGCATATGACCGTCTCAACGCCCAGTACTTCGGCGCGGACCTGAACCGGCCGAACCTGGTGTGGGGGGGCCAGTCATTCCGGCTGCTGGGCCACTACAACTTCCTGCGCCACACCATCACGCTGTCATCCGTCCTTCGGGCCGACCCCGTCCTGCGCGACTACGTCCTCTACCACGAGATGCTCCACCAAAAGCACGCGTTCAAGAAGAGCGGGCGGCGCACGCACTACCACTCCAAGGCCTTCCGCGAGGACGAACGCCAGTTCCACGATCCGGACGCCGAGAAGAAGCTGCGCGCGCTGGTGCGAAAGGAGAGGATGCGGTGGTGGTGAGCGATGCTCAGCCGGTCGCCGGGCCTTCAGCGAAGTAGTCTCGCAATTCCGGCTCCAATCGCTCGAGTAAATCGTCCCGGTTCTGGTACTTGATGAGCGCTTGGGGAAACGCGACACCGTTTCGTCCGAGATCCGCCC
>CAYUKJ010000075.1:0-2750 GCA_964445245.1 uncultured Methanosarcinales archaeon
GGTTGGCCGCGCCGTCGCGGCAGGTCGGGGTGGGCGGGGGGCAGCGCGTGGCGTCGGCGACGAGCGTCCCGTCGGCGCAGGCGAATTGGGAGGGCGCAGGCGAGCACGCCAAGGTGGCGGCGAGAATGAATAGGCCTCCCAGGGCTGCAAGGCGGATCGGATGCATGGAGTCCCCCAACTGCTTTAGCTATTGCGGCTTAGTGGTGCCGGTGGATCTTGTGGTGGATGGCCAGTTCGCGCATGTGCGCCTCCTCCAGGGCGAGGTCGCCGGAGGGGACGGTGGACATGCTGACCACCGACGCGATGAAGAGGATGAGGAAGAAGACGCCCATCGTGATGCCCCAATTCGGGCTGAATTCGGGGAGGATGTAGAGGGTGGAGACGAGGAAGCCGATGATGCTCGTGAGCATGTAGCCGCTGGGCAGCGGCGCGACGTGGAGGCCGCTGCGGGGCACTTCGAAGCGGTGGCGCAGCGATGGGGGCGCCTGGATGGACGTGATGAAGGCCTCCAGGAACAGGAACGTGAAGAAGAGCGTGAAGAGGAAGCCGGCGGGGCTGTTGTATGGCGCCACAAAGAACGCGGACAGGATGAAGCCCGCGACACCGATGCCCATGAGCAGGCTGTTGTACATCGCCGAATCAACCTCCAACAGGCGTCTTTCTCGAGAGTATTTAAATAGTTTGTGGTGGGCGTAGGAATTCAATGCGGGTCCCGTGAGGATGGCAAGGGAGGTTTAAAAACCGCTTCGGATTCTCCGCGCGCATGGCTCTGGCACCGTCTCCCCGGCAACCGTATCCGGATGTGGGGACCCTCTATCTGTATCCGTCGGCTGCGGGGCCCGGGCGCCTCTTTGTGGTGGACCAGGGGGCCGTCGAGGAGAGTTTCGGAGGCCTGGAAGACGCACTCCGCTTTGCGCAAGCCTGCCATCCGGGCCCCTATGAGGCCGGGACCGTCTGCCTGCCGGGCCAGGAGGCCCCCTCCTTCTTTCTCAAGGGGCATCCGTACGAGTCTCTGGTGACCCTGGCGCGCCTGGAGCGGGAGATGCCCAAGGCCAGGCATTATCGGCTGATGCCGCTGCGGAAGCTCTTCGGGACAGAGGACGTCATCGTGACGGAGTATGTGCATGCCATGACGGCCTGGGATGTCTTCTTGCATGCGGTGATCGGCGATGAGGCGATGCTGGCGCGCGCGAGGCTGGAGCGCAGCATCGCGCGCCTGGAGAAAACACTGAAACGCGCCCCGTCGGGCAGGGACCGGCGGGCCCTGGACCTGCGGCGGGCGCAGCTGGAGGGAATTCGGGAGTCGGTGTATGCGGGCTTTCGCGACGTCGTGTACGGCAGGAATTTCGAGTCCTATGTGTTTTTTGTCGAGTCCCGCTTTGAGGAGGCCATCGAGGAATGCGAGCGCGACCTCAAGCGCACCGCCGCACGCCTCGGCCTGGGCGCGCATGCCGATCCGGATTACCGGAACGTGATGTTCCGGGGGGTGCGACGCGGGAGGATACTGTTTTCGCTGATTGACCAGTATTGCTGCGGACGCGAGGAGGTCGAGCACGGCCTGCGGAAGGGCGCCATCCCGATGGAGCTGTCCCACTCGACGGTGCTTCGAGAGCTGGGGCAGACCCTGGGGACGCGAACGGGCCGCCCTGCAAAGTAGTATTATGATAGACGCCCAAAGTGCTTGATACATCTTCGGCGTCTATTATATTCAGAAGACCGAACACTTCCATTAATTGATCCGGTCTTCTGTTATATTAAAAATATATTTTAAAACATATGTGTTTAAATAGTGGTATGGATTTTCCGGCCGCATGGCGTTTTGTGCACAGAGCACCTCGGAATCCTGCCTGCAGGTCTGCCTCCTCAGCCTGGCGGGCTGCTCCGCTTCGACGATCCGCGAGCTGGAGCGCCCGCTGCTGCATGTGGCCCTGGACCGCAAGCTCGACTTTGTGGGCGGCACACTGGCGGCGCTTCCGGGTGCGGTGGGCGTCGCGGTGGAGATTGTGGTGGAGCGCCCCGCCCTTGCGCGCCGTTGGAATCGCGTGCCGGGCTGCCGGGCACGGGCGGGGCGCATCACGCTTTTGCGGTGCCGCGCGCTGGCCGGCCATGGCCCGTTCGTCCTGAACCTGGACAACCATGCGCTACGCGGCGGCCTGCACTACCCGCATTTTGTCGTCGTGCGGGAATTTTCGGCCGGAAACTTCGCAATCCTCGACCCATGGACGGGCCGGGCAAGACGGCTGCCTCCGGCCGTTCTGGCGGGCGGCATCCGGGGCCTGCGCCGGCTGGGGTTTGCGCCGCTGGTGATCCGGAGGGCTCAGCCCTCGTAGATGAACTGGTCAAGGAGCGCTTCGGCCTTCGCCCTCTTTTTCTGGTGCTCTTTCAAGAACGCGTTCAGTTTCCCGATGAGGATCCCCTTGAGCTCGCCGGTGAGCATCTTGCCGCTTTTGTAGTCCCCGTAGATCTGCTCGAGCTTCTTGTCGTCCTCCTCAAAGAAGGTCAGCCACTGGTAGGCGACGTCCACGTCGGGGTTGCCGCCGTGCCGGCGGTGCTCCTCCACGGTGGCGGCGCCCCCGGAAAACGCGTACTTGTTGATCTTGGTTTTCACCGTTTTTTCGTCGTCGGTGAGGTAAATGGCCTGGCCCGTAGACGAGGACATTTTCCCGTCGGAGGCCATGCCGGCCAGGCCCGGCAGGAAACGGGACTGGATGCTGGCCGGCTTGTAGAAGCCGAGGCGGGGCAGGACGTCG
>CAYUKJ010000075.1:2760-5971 GCA_964445245.1 uncultured Methanosarcinales archaeon
CGCGTGACGCGAAAATGCGGGTCCTGGTCGATGGCGTGCGGGATGATGCAGGCCATCTTCTTCTTGTGGATGATGCTGGGCAAAAACGCCGGGACGGCCTGCATGCTCGTGTAGAAGATGCTGCCCACGTTCGTCTCATTGCCAAATCCGAAGGCGGACTTGACGGTCGAAAAGGTGAGGCGCTTGGCGACCTTGATGGCCTCGGGATAGATGAGGCTGGCGTGGCGTGTGTCGATAAGGAAATGCGTCTTCTTAGGGTCGAAGCCCAGCGCGATGACGTCGAGCATGTTCTCGCGCGTCCAGCGCTGGATGTCGTCATAAGACTGGTCCCGGAACAGGAACTTCTCGTCGTCGGTGAACTGGAACCACAGCTCGAGGTTGAGGCGGTCCTGGAGCCATTTGGTGAACAGCCAGATGGTCGCGTGGCCCATGTGGATGGGGCCGCTAGGGCCGCACCCCGTGTAGAGGAAGAGGTTGCCCTTCTCGTGCTCTTTGAGGGCGAAGTCCAGGTCGCGGTGGGCGAAGAAGATCTTGCGGCGAAGGAAGGGATGCGACGCTCCGGCGGCGGCCTCGAGCTTTTTGCGCAATGCGTCGGTCAGCGGCTCCACGCCGAACTCCTTGATGGCCTTGCCGTAGTCGATGTGGCCCTTGACTTCCCAGGGGGTGAGGACGGGTTTGGGCATGACTGGTGGCTCGAAGCTCCTTATTTAAAGATTTCCGTGAGGAGGTGCCAGGCCGCCTCTTCCCGGTGCGGAAATGCGGCAATCGGCATCTTGAGGTGGAAGCAGTCCCCGCTGTCTGTGATCCATAGCCGGCCCTCCAATAGCTTCGGTTTGTCGAAGCGGATGTAGAAGGTGAGGTGCTCGTCGAGGCGGTTGTCTTGTGCAAGCAGCAGCGCCCGCTGCTCCTCAGAGAGCGTGTCGCGCAGCTTTGACAGGAAAGCCGCGGTGTGCTTGCTGCGCTTCAGCGTCGCCTCCAAAATCGTGATTTTGCGGCCGCCAAAGCTTTCGGCGCGCGTGCGGCCGACGGGGACTTTTTCGGCCGCCAAGCCGAAGGGAAACAGCGAGAAGAACGCCCGCTCGATGGCCTCGGCGTCCTCTTCGGGCTTGATGAAGACGGACACGGTGATGTGGTGGACCTGTTTCATGGAAATGTCCTTCCTCAAAGCTAAGGAACTCTGGAGCCTTCGGCAAATATGGCAGCGGGTCCACGCTCGCCTGCGGCTCGCTCCTGCGCTCCACAGCAACGCAAGAGCGTTGCTGGGATCCCAGCAAGCCAGGGGCTTGCTGTGGACACCCCGGCGGGGCCAACCCCTGGCGCAGGGACCGCGGCCCACGGAAAGCCAACGTGCCGTTGGGACGCGTCTCCCGGCACGTTTACTTCGGAGTTGGCCACGGCGAGGGCCGGGGGGTCGCCCCCTGCGGGGGTGGCCCGAAGCCCGTGGCCGTTTGCCGTAAGGCCGAAATGCATTCGTTCATCTATCCGCGAACCACATGAAAGGAATCATAAACTTCTATTCCAGGTTCTCCGCCGTCAGGACCTGGAGGCGGCCTGAGTTGCCGACCTTCTTGTCCATGGCGACGAGGAAGTTGACGTTGGCGCGCTCGGCCACCGACGCCAGCTCGCGCTCGATGATGCCGTCCATGACGACGGCGTGGATGCCGGCCTTGAGGCTCTTGATTGTCGAGGGCAGCTCCGAGATGGGGACCTTGCCCAGGATGTTGAGCTTGTCGTCGAGGATGTAGGCGCCCCGGGTCCCGATGAGGTCTTCGAGCATCGCGTTGAACCGCGTTTTTTCGTCGTCGGAGAGCTGGGCGGCGGGGATCTCTGGCGGGGGGCCGTGCGGCTCGGGCCTCGCGTCGCGGCGCAGGTCGCGGCCCTGGACGCGGTTCTGCCGGTTGCGGGCCTCGACCTCGCGCGTCGAGGGGACTTCCAGCTTGGCCTGCTCGGCCGTGATGCGGCTGCGCAGGGCCTTGTGGATCTCCTTTTGCGTCAATTCCTCGACCTCCTTGCCGTCGGGGGCCTTGGTGATGAAGTCGATTTCGGCCACCGCGAGGAGCTCCTGGATGATGAGGTTGCCGCCCCGGTCGCCGTCGACAAACGCCGTCATGGTCTTCTTCTTGGACAGATCGATGACCGTCTGGGGGACGCTGGTCCCGTTCATCGAGATGACGTTCTTGAAGCCGTGCTTGAGGAGGTTGAGGACGTCGGCGCGGCCCTCGACGACGACTATCTCGTCGCTCTCGTCTATGCCGGGGCCGGCGGGGAGGCGCTCGCGCCCGTACTCGCGGATCTCCATGACCCGGACCGAGCTTTGGACCTCGTCGGCGAGCTCGGCAGAGTCGGGCAGGACGGCGGTCTGGAGGTTCTTGAGGAGCTCCTTGGCGCGGTCGATGACGACCTGCCGCTTCGAGATGCGCACGTCCTCGATCTTCTCGACCTTGATGCGGGCGTTGCAGGGCCCGATGCGCTCGATGATCTCAAGCGCGGCCCCGACGATGGCGGTCTCGGCCTTGTCCAGCGAGGAGGGGATGACGATCATCCCGTCGGTCTTGCCGCCGCGGGTGTCGACGTTGACCTCGATGCGGCCGATGCGGCCGCTGCGCTGCAGCTCTCGCAGCTCCAGGTCGCTGCCAAGCAGCCCCTCAGTCTGCCCGAAGATGGCGCCGATGACGTCGGGGCGGTCCACGACGCCGTCGATGTGGATTGAGGCGTGGATGATGTATTTTGCGGAAATCTGAGCGATTTTGGCCATGGGGGTCCTCCGGCAGTTGCCGCCCCCAGAACAAGTCGATGGCCGCCCGTGCCGGGCCGGCTCCTGTGAAGGGGCTCTCCCGGGGCATGGGCGCAGTTTCCAGGCAGTCACGGCCTGGGCGTGAGCGTGAGGGACTTGTTGGGGGAAAGGGTGGCGCCCGGGACACTAACTCTCGGCTTGCGTCCGGCCCTCCGCGTTAAGGGGCGTGGGGGGCCGCCGGTCATCGCACGACCGTTGGGGTCGTGGCTCTCGGGAGGACTCTCGTGCCGGGCTGGTCCGCGCCCCTGTGGCTTGCAGTCATCCCAGGGCTTGGGTCTGGCAAGGACCGTGGGGTGCGGATAGGGGAAGAAACGTCCAGACGTTTATAAAGCTTATGCCGGGACCGGGTGCGTTGAAAGTCTCGCTGCGCTCGCCCTTGCTGGCCTGCTCGTCCTCGCCCTGCCACAAGCGCGGGCG
>CAYUKJ010000076.1:0-273 GCA_964445245.1 uncultured Methanosarcinales archaeon
TCCTGCTCTCGGAAGAGGCGGACGCGCTGCTCGTAGAAGTCGGCGCGGCCCACATAGTCGAGGAGCGCGTCGCGCAGGAGGCGCGCAGTTTGCGCCTCAGGCTCCGCCTTGGCGGCATCTTCGCAGATGCGCCTGGCCGCCACGAAATCAGCAATGCCAAAGACGGGCACGGCCGCATCGTCGGCGGAAAACCCCCGAAGCGCCTCCTCGCGCAACGTCGCCTCTTTGCCCTGGTATTCCTTGACGAGCTCAGCGGGCGTGGCGCGGTGGATG
>CAYUKJ010000076.1:283-5922 GCA_964445245.1 uncultured Methanosarcinales archaeon
TGCTCCGTATTGTGCCCATGCAAGGCAGGGATGGAGTCGGCCAGCGCCGCGAGGCCCAGCAGATTCTTCTCCGTCGCGCTGATTGGAGGCTGCTGGCGGCCCTCGTTCCAGCGGTCGGCCAGCCACTGCGAGAGCGTCATCCCCGCCGTGATTTGGGCAGACCGGCGGAAACAATAGTCTGGCACTTCGCCATCCACGCGCTCCAGGACTGCGTCCGCAAGATGCGAAAGCGCAAAATAGCGCAGGTGCTCACGGAAGAATTCTGACACCATCATCACCCACAAAGAGGTAAGCAACGCATTCCTGAATTTAAAGGTTCACTTTACGGCGACCCCCGGGGCGCTTGGCCTGTGGTTCACCGTCGAGAAGAACCAGAGGATATTAAAAGGCCCCGCGATTCTTCGCGCGGATGCGCCTCCACATCACCAGCCTCCATGGCAACCCGAATGTCGGGCTCTACATGTTCCCTGCGCCGACGCACATTCTCGTCGGACCTTCCGTCCAGAAAAAGGACCGGGAGGCCATCGCGGCGGCGCTTGGCAGGCCGGTGGCCGCCGTCACTATCGCTGGAACCGACCTCATCGGCGTCTTCCTCGCCGGAAACCGCCAAGCCGTCCTCGTCCCCGAAATCGCCTATGAGGACGAGATAGCGGCCCTCAAGCGGCTGGGGCTGCCCGTCAGGGTCTTTAAAACGCGCCTGACCGCGCTTGGGAACAATCTGCTAGTCAACGGCCAGCACTGCCTGGCCAATCCGGACTACACTGCCGCCGAAGCCAAGGCCCTCTCCGCGCTCCTCGGTGTGCCGGTGACGCGCTCAACCCTTGCCGGATGCGAGGTCGTCGGGAGCGTGGCCGCCATAAACAGCCGGGGCTGCCTTGTGCACCACGAAGCGTCCAAGAAGGAGCTGCACTTCCTCAAGACGCATTTTGGGGTGCCGGCACAGATCGGGACAGTCAACCTGGGCTCGCCGATTGTCCACGCCGGCCTGGTCTGCACCGACGAGGGCTTCGTCATCGGCGACCAGTCCGGCGGGCCCGAGATGGCGCATGCCGAGCGCGTCCTCGGCTTCTTGAAAGCTTGACGGCCGCCCGCCTAGGCGCCCTTTCCCAGGACGAGGAGGGCGCCCCCGGCCACCGAAAGCGCGAACCCTGCGTAGCCCTTCCACGAAATGGGCTGCTTGAGCAGGAATTTGCCTCCCAGCGCGACCAGGAAAGGCAGGCTCGCCTGAAGCGCGCCTGCAAATCCCTGGTTTGGCGCATGGGCGTAGGCGAAGAACGCCAAGTCGTTGGCGAGCGCGGCGATGAGCCCGGCTGCCACAAGGAGCCAGAGGACGCCGGAGGATTGCCTGCGCAGGACGCGGTCCTGGCGCAGCCCGAAGAGGTAGAGGAGGCCGGCCACCCAGAATATGACAAAGAGCGTCGTCGCCGGGGACACGCCCCGCCGGGATAGCTCGGTGTTGAGCGAAATCATGAGGCCGCCGAGGAGGAGCCAACCGACCGTGAGGTGGATCCACGGCCTGCCTCTCTTTCCTTCTGACTTCTGGGTGAGCGCCACGAGAATGGCGCCGGCGATGGCAAGGAGGACGCCTGCGGCCTGGACGGCGGTAACTGCCTGGTTGAAGAAGAGGAGGCCCACCACCATCAGCAGGACGGGCAGGGCCTGCCAGATCGCGTAGGGATAGCCCACGTTCGAGGAGCGCAGGACCGCCGTGAAGCCGAAGATGTTGGCGCCGAAGCTTGCGAGGCCGGCGAGGACAGCCAGCCAGAGGAGGCCGAGGGGCGGCAGGAACGCCTGCTGTGTGAACACCAGGTAAGGGATCTGGCCCAGGCCCATCACGATGAACAGGCCCGCCAGGAACGCCGGCGCCTTCATCGACGGCGACATCAGATTCAGCTTCTTGGCGAAAAGCGAGCCGGTCGCAAGGAGGATTGTGGCCAGAACCGCCTCAAGCGCCCAGAGCATCCAATCCAGATATCGACCATTGTTTATAACGATTTCAAGTTATTAATATACAATATGGTAATTAATAAATAAAATAAAAATATTTACCATATAGAACTATTATAAATTAAAAAAAATTCCGTGAAGAAAAAAGCACTTCCATGCCCCGTCATCATGTCCAAGGGTCTCTCCTGAAGACCACGAGTAGGCTTGCTTGGGAGGAGCGCACCGCACCGCCATCCGCCATCCCAACCCGCAGGAACCATTTCGGCGGGTTCCAGGGGACGGCAGCCGATGCGCTCCAGACCCCATTACTTGATTAGGGGATTTTTCCGCTTCTCCGAGAGTTCCGGACCTTGCCCGCGCTTCGTGAGGCAACGAACACGGCGGAGGCGATGCCGGAAAGAGCTCCGAAAGTCGCAGAAAAACCCCCGGGCGGCGGCGGTGGCGCAAGCCGAAGGACTCTTGTCGGGATTGCGTCTTCCGTCCTTTCGCGCCCAGACGAAGGGGCCCGCCCGGCCGCTGCAGTTCCGTGTTGCGGCGTCAGAGCCGCACAGGGCCGGGCGGACGATAGGGTGGCAGACGACCAGGGCCGCGCTCTGTCTGATTGATCCCCACCCTGGGCCCTCAGCCGTCCGCCACCACACTCATGCTTCGCACATAGAGAAAGGGCGAGAAGTCCCTACGCCAAGGGAGCGGCGTATTGCTGTAACCCTAACTAGGAGGGAAGTGCTGTAAGCGACAACGACTCCTCGCCCTTCGCGGGACTGGTGCAGCCCGGGGAGGGGGCCGCGGGGGGAACGGAAACAACTGGGAGCTGGGCGTCGGGCTGTCAGGCATGGATGCGCTCCAACTCCCCTGCCTTGGCCGCTGCTGCCCGCTCGTCGCAGAGCTTGCAGGCGGTCTCGACGGCGCTTTCAAGGCGGCGGGGCGCCCACTTGCGATACAGGGCCTGGCGCCGAAGCAGGGCCACCGGCGTTCTCTCTTCCTGCACGGGGATGCCGAAGGGCACGACCTTGCCGCAGGGATAGGCGAACACCAGCGACGAGTTCTGCGCGTCAAGCCGCACCAGCACCTGCTTGGCGGCCGAAAGGTGCTGGAGGACGGTCCGCTTGAAGGCCTGCCTGTGCTCCTCGGGGGACAGCCCGTTCCCGACGGCGGTCGGAATCACCCGTTGGCCGACCTTCGGGTTGAGGATGTCCCAGGTGAGCTCCCTGCAGTACCGGATCTCCCAGCCGTGCTCCGTGACGAGCTGAGCCAGTTGCTCGAGCACGAAGGCTTTCTTCGCCCGAGACGTCGCGCGCATGAACGCCTCGCACTTCGAGACCTTCATGAGGTCCCGCAAAAGCTCAGATCCTTGCGATTGTTTGCTTCCCATGACACAACCTTTTCCCTGGCTTTGTGCCACACACCCCACCCACCCGTGGATGCGCAACAACGGCGGCGGAGCCGACGTCCACGGGCTTGAGCTTTCGGCAAAGCCGGCTCGCCAGTGGGAATGGCGCCCCGGCTCGGCTGGTGTCCGGATAGTGGAGTCCGCAGACGCGACGAGGACTGCGGCTCCGCGGATTCATGAGCCAGGGCCCCATGCTCACACCCCTCCGCACATGAACTCACACCGATGTGAGCCATGGGGCCCCGACACGTCATCATCAAAAGCGCCCGAATTTTCACGTCAGGCCTTCGCCCGGCGCGCGTTCCTGCGGCGGAGACCGTTCCACGCCCATGACGAACCGCCTTTCTTCTTCAGCGGCCTTGTGCCTTGTACTGCGCACGTGACGCGTGCACAGGAGTTGACAATCGGGCGTCTGAAGCGTGACAGCTTGCTTTCCCGCTACTACCTCCTTCCACGGAACGGAATGATCTTTCCAGGCTCGCCCTCTTCCTGAGCCTCTGCGGGCACGGGGACGGGGTGCGCCCTGGCCGTCTTCGCCTTGAAGACCACGACCAGGCCCGCGCCGAGGGCGACAAGGGGAAAGCCCCACAGCATCGCGGCCGGAAACGGGTGATGGAGCGCCAGCGTCGAGCCTGCCGCAATCAGGAGGGGCTGGACGGACTGGACCGCTCCGGGCAGGCCGGGGTTGACGGCCCGCGAGTAGGCCGAGAACATGAGGATGTTGCCGACAGCACCGAACAGGCCCGACCAGACGAGGAGCGCCAACGCAGGCCTCGGGAGCCACGCCAAGGACGCCCAGCCCTGGAGGACGATCAGGCAAGCGAACGCCATCACACCGAACAGGACGGCCAGCGTCGTCTGGACCGAGACCTCCCGCGTCTTCTCCAGCCGCGCCGTGAGGCTGACCATCAGGGCGCCGAGGAGAACCCAGCCCACGCTCAGCAGGATCCAGGGCTGGCCGGGCTCGTCCTGGGCCCGCGAATAGTAGGCGATGAGAGCGCCTCCCACGACCGCGAGGACGACGCCGACACCTTGGACCGGGCGGACGCGCTCCCCGAAAAAGAGGGCGCCGATGAGGAGAATCCAGACCGGATTCGTCTGCCACACGGCGTAGGGGAGGCCGGTGTTGGGGGCACGGAACATCGCCGCAAACCCGCAGAGATTGGCCGCGGTCGCGATCAGGCCGATGCCGATGGCGGCCAGGAGCATCCCGCTGGTCCGCGGCACGACGGGCAGGCGTTGCCGCTTCAGGTACAGCGCCTGGACAGGCAGCATGACCAGAGTGAGGCCGCCCAAGAACGCGGTCGCACCCAATGCATACCTGTCCCCCAAGTACCTGGCGAACACCGGGGTCACCGATAGGCAGAGCGTGCCGCCCAAGGCCTGCCACGTCCACGCCTCCAGACGGAGCTGCACAGAGCGCCTCCAATCATTTCCATGATTTCTATGTTCGGATCTCACAGACCGGATCCGGGTGGCGGGAACCCATGCCGGAACAGGGAAGGAAAGCCCCAGGCATAGGCGCCCGCCCCTCGGTTGAAGTTGCGAGCGTGAGGGTTGGCGAGCGGGTTTCCGACAGAGTCTCCTTCGGCAGCTGGGCCTGCCTGGAAACCCGCTCCCATCAGTTCATGGCATCAGCGGCCTACGACGCAGTCTCGAGCGCTTTGTCCGCACGGGGCCGTTGGGGGCGTCCGAACTCGGACCTCGGATGGGGCCGGCCGTGAAGCTTGTCCGAGATGATTTGCTGCCGGCCCGCCCGTTCCAGCGTGCTCTCTGCCCCGTCGAACTTGCCGCGAAGGCTCATCCCCGCCCGGAGGTCGTGGAGATGCTTCTTCGTCCGGCGCCTCGAGACGTGCATGTGAGTCATGCCATCCTCCATTGTCAACACCACGGATCCCTTGATGACAAGCACCTGACCCTCTTGCGGCATCAGGCCCTCGTCCCTTCCTCGCAGGGCACGGCAACGGCGGAGGACGTACGTGGCTGACACGCTCCGTTTCTTCCGAGGCCAGGGACCGGGCGGGTTCCTGCCCCCGTCGGGGAGCGCACAACCTTTGGTGCGGATTCGTCAAGGACCTCGGCTCACGATCCACCTCCATAGCAGGACGGGCCCCCTAGCGATCTTCGTCGTCGAAGACCCCGTCTTCGCGGTCGCGGGCTCGAAAGGCCTCGCCGGGAACTTTCCGGACAAGCTCCTGGAGCCTTGTGCGCGCCTCGAGGCGCTCCCTTTTCTCCTGTTCCGCGTGAAACGCCTTGACCGCTCGCTTGTCGGTCCGCGGGCTACGCGGATGCCGGAACCGCT
>CAYUKJ010000077.1:0-431 GCA_964445245.1 uncultured Methanosarcinales archaeon
GGCGCTGGCCAACTTCCCCGAGTGAGGCTTCAAGGGCGCGCTGCTGCTCCGCTAGGGCTCGGGCCTCGGCTTTGAGGGCGCGGTGCTGGGCCAATAGCGCGCGGGCGCGCTGCGCGGAGGCAAGCGCCGGGGCTGAGAGGCCGGCGCGCAGGGCCTCAACGGCTAGCTCCAGGGCGCGGAGCGCTCCTCCGCAGGCCGTGACTTCGTCGTTGAAGAATTCCTTGAGGACGGCGTGGTTGCGGGCGATCTGCTTGGAGGTGGCCGCGAGCTCGCTGAGGAACGCGTCGGTTTCTGCTCGGAGTTTGGCCTGGGTGGAGGAGAAGGTGGTTCGCGCCACAAGCCGGCGGAGCTGCGCCACATAATTTTCGCGGTTGCCTTCCATGGCGTGCCTGGCGCGCGCCGGGATGTTCGGGTTTGGCAGGGCGCGGACT
>CAYUKJ010000077.1:441-5921 GCA_964445245.1 uncultured Methanosarcinales archaeon
CAGGGCTGCCCCCAAGCGGGTGGCGGCCGCGCCGATGGCGGCCAACTGCTGGGCGGCCTTGGCCTCGAGGCCCCGGCTCTCCAACCAGCGCGTGACGAAGGCGTCGACCTCGCGGAGGCGCAGGACTGTCAGAGGGGGAGGGCGGCGGGTCCAAGGCCAAGCCATGGGGGGCTTGGAGGGCTCGATGTGTCTTAAAGGTTGTGAATGAAAAGGTCCCGCTGAAATCATTCGCCTGGCGGCGGCTGCCGGCCTGCTCGCCGTCGCACCGCCGCAACCGCGGGCGCGACCACCCCTGAGGGGGCGACCCCCGGTCGCTGCCGCCCACGCAACGTGCTACGGCTCGCCCTTAAGTCGAGCATAGCCCGAGGCTGTGCGACGCCACAACAACGGAGTTGTTGGGCCCCAGAAACCCTTTGGCTTCTGAGGGTTCAAAAGCCTCCAAGGCTTTTGTAAGCCGGCAGTACATGATTTCAACGGGGCCGAACGAAAACGGGTAGCTATTAGTAGAAGGGCTGCACAACCATGGGAGCAATGGCCCGAGCCGTGTCCAGAAAGCAGCCGTCCAAAGCGGCCCAGGACTACGTCCGGGACTTGCTGGCCCTGGCCCGCAAAGCCAGTCCGGAACAGGGGCGCCGCTACGTGGAGCTCGCCCGCCGCGCGGCCATGAAGGTGCGCCTGCGCCTTTCGGCGGCGCAGCGCGCCCAGTTCTGCCCTAAGTGCCTCCTGCCCTGGCATCCCGGCCGCACACAAAGAACCCGCACCGTCAAAGGGCGGCTGGCGGCGACCTGCCTGGCCTGCGGTCACATTGCACGCCGGCGGATCCGATAAAGAACTCTATAATTAATTATTTAATTAACTATTGTTAATTCAGGAAAATCTCTTGAATCCGCCTTATGAAAACCAGCCTATCCCCCAAATCAGTTATTCCTTTAAAGTGGTTACGAATAGAAAGGTTTTTAAATTTCCCTAGACCTAATGGGGGACCATGGCAACCCCGCTCATCACCTCAGCAAAGGGCGTCAGCGACGCCGAACGGGCCGAGATTGCCCAGCTTTGGCCCTTCGTCGAGCACGGCGACGGCCCCAGTCCGATTGCGGTCCCCGGCTACCACCGCCTCAATTCCCATGGTCAAGCACATCGATGAGTACGAAGCTGTCTTTGGCGAGGACAGCGTGGACGTCCCCGGTTTTCACCACGCACCTAAGCCTGACGCCGAAGACCAGGGCGGCGATGGCGCGGCCCCTGCCCGGCGGCGCCGCAAGCCCCGGTCAGGTGACGGCGACGAGGACTATGAGATGGACGAGGTGACCGGCGCCCACGGCAGGCGCCGCAAGCTTGACATTCTGAACAAGAAGAAAGTGTCCAAGTACGAATTGGACGAATTGTTCTGCGAGCCCTAGAAACGCGTGGGTTCCGAACGGTCGGGTTTCCGTCGGCGGGCGCGCCGCGCCAAGAGCACCACCAGCGTCGCAAGGATGCCGCTTAGGACACCGCCTCCAAAGGCCACCATCACGTCCAGGTCGAAGGGGACGATGTCCTTCTTGGCGGGCCGCGGAAAATAGACGTCGAGATTGCCCAATTCCAGGGCGTACTCGGCGAATGTGAGGGCCGAGTAGGGCTCGTCTTCAAGAAGGGCGCGCGCGTACTCGTAGTAGCTGTACCCGAGAATGGGGAAAACTGCCTTGGACCGCTGCCGGGCCAGGAGCTGGCGCACAGCGTCCAGTTTGTGACTGACGACGGCACCCACGGCCTCCGGCGGCGTCCCCAGGCCGGCGATCAGCGCGTTGGCCTCTGCCTTGGCCTTGCTCGCCTTGAAGAGGCAGAGGGCGTAGCGCCCCCGCTCATAGTCCTCGCGTGCGTAGGACATGGAGCGGCGGACGCCGGCCTCTAGAGTGGGCACGTACAGGTCGACGTAGTTGAGGCGTTCCTCGGCCTCCGCGAGCTTGGTGAGGCAGGAGGTGCGCAGGTGCTCTGTGTGAAGGACGAGGCTTGGCTGGCTCATCTCGAAAAACGACCCCCACACGACGCCGCTGTAGTAGCGCTCCAAGGCATAGGCGGCGTCGGCGGGCGTGGCGTTCTGCGGCGTCGTCTCCTTGAGGACGTCGACGGCTTCTATGAGGCGCTCCTTGACAATCATGTAGGTCTCCAGGTCAGGCAGGGAGGTGAGCGCGATCTTTTCGAGGCGCGCGTTGTACTTGCCGACAGCCTCCTCTGTCTGCGTGTACAGGGCCGCCAACTGATCCGCAGGGGCGGCCTCAAGGGCCGCGCGGCGCAGGCGCAGGTTTGCCGTGAAGCAGAAGCTGGCGGCGCTGTAGGAGGCGTTGGCGGCGGAGGCGTTCCAAGCGGCCTCGCGGCGGCTTTCGGTGAAGTTGAGGACGGACTCGTTCAGCGGCGTCGTGTTGGAGAGCTCGTCTGTGCGGTTGCAGAGGCGCCCGGCGATGTCCGCCATGATGCGCGCATACGTGGGGTCGGGGGACGGCTCAGGGACGGAGTCGGAGAAATTGCGGCCGGTCAGGTGCGTGAGGGCCTCGTGGAGCGTGTGGATGCGGACGACCTCGATGCTGAGGTTCGCAAAGCGGCTCGCGTTAGTCGCGTTCTCCTCGAAGTCGGGGGCGGGGATGAGGATGCGCCGGTAGCCTCCCTCTGCGGCCGCCGCCGCCTTTTCGGGGACGCCGGCGACCGGCCCGATGACGCCCCCCGAGGTGATTGTGCCAGTCATGATCGTGTCCTTCGCCAGCGCCAGGCCGCCGAGGACCGAGGCGGTCAGGGCGGCGATCGGGGCGCCGGCCGACGGGCCGCCGACCACCGACGAGCTGGCGCGGATCGTGTAGAAGAAGTCGTACTTGGTGCAGTCCTCCTGGATGAGGTCGCAGGCGATTTCGTTGGCGTAGCGCGTCGAGATCTGCGTGTCGATCCGGGTGAGCGGGTACGAGTCGATGAAGATCGCGCCCGAGCCGGGGCGCACGTCGAGATAGAGGTCGGCCAGGCCGCCGACCTCCCCATTGGGCGTTTCCGCGACGGTGAGGAGCTGGATGTGGCCGCTTTGCGCGCCGCTTGGGGGGATGGCCACAAGAAAAAGGCTGGCCGCAAGAAGGATGGGGCATGCATTCATGGAGATGGCCGTCTTCATTTGTTCCGCCCACGGGCGCTCACCACGGCATACCGCGCGAGGATGGCGCCGCGGTCCTTGGGCCGGTAGGCGGCAAGGAACGCCCGCCACGCCTGTTCGGCGACGCGGTGGTGCGTGCTCGTCAAGGCTTCTCGCAGGACGTGCAAGTCGACGGCCTTGTCCTCGAGGCGGTGGCTTTGGAAGGCCAGGCCGAAGTCCAAGACCTGCAGCTTCGCCTGCGGCTTTGGGCCTGCGATGAGGTTGCTCGTCGTGAGGTCGCCGTGGATGATGTGCGCGTCATGCAGCGTCGTCACGAGGCGCCCGACCGCCTCACCAAGCTGGGGCCGCGCGTCCAGGACGTCGCGCAGGGGCTCGCCGTCCAGGCGGCTGAGGACGAGGGTGCCGTCTTTGGCTTCGAGGACGCAAGGGGCCGGGGCCGGGCATTTGCCGAGCATCGTCGCTTCCCGCTTTGTGCGCTGGAGGCGCAGGCGCCTGTCGAGCTGGGGGTGGCGGTAGCGCTTGGGGCGGCGGATTTTGAGGATGCGGCGGCCGTCCGCGAAGATCTGGGCTTCGGCGCCCTGGGCCAGGAGCTTCATGCCGGAACCGGAAATGTGGCCCCCTTTTAAACGCATGGAATTTGGGGCTGTAAAATAACCCGGAGAAAGCCCTCTTGCGAGGGCCTTCTCGGGAAAAAGAGGTGAGTCAAATGCAGGACAAAAAATGCCTCCTCTTACTTAAGCATTTCTCTATTCTAAAATAGTAACATAGAATAGCAACATAAATATGTTAGTGCCTGCTTCGCCCCAGGGAGGCAAAAATGGGGACTGAAAGCCGAGAATCCACCAGCACTTGCAGGGCGCTTTGGGACAGACTGGAGCGGCATGCCAAGGCCGAGCTCCGGCAAAAAGGCGGACTTGACATCCGCCAGCCCGTCATGGTCTTAGCGGCCCCGAGGCTCGAATCCCGGGTCTGCCGGGAGCTCCTGCTCCGGATGTTTAGGGGGCGCCTCACGGTCAAGGTGGTGCGGGGCGCGAAGTGGCCGCGCCGCGGCTGTCGCGTCGTTCCCACGTCTCTGGACCGGGAAACCGCTGAGCTGCTGGAGGCCTTGCTTGGACGGCCGCGCCCTCGGCTCCGGGGACTGCGGCTTTTTGCCAGCCTCCGCTCAAAAGATTTGGCGAAGGCGGCCCAATGCCTTGGCTGGCGAGTCAAGCCTCCTGTCCCCCACCCCCTCCTCGCCGCGCTGGATGGCCGGGATCCCGCGGCGCCCTATGGGGCCGCAAAGACGCTCTTGGCCCTCGAGGCCCAAGGCCGCGTTCCGGCCGCCCGCAAAAAACTTCCGGGGAAACGGCCCAAACCTATAAGAAGCCCGCGTCGGAAAGGCTCTCGATGAATTGGGCTGGCGCTGCCGTTGTCATCGTCCTCCTCGGAGTCGTTATGTTAACGTGGGCCCGGGATGGCCCCCTCACCGGCCTTGCGGTCAGGGACGTCGTCGACGAAGAGGGCTCCATCGAGGTCCTGTTCACGCACACGCACGACGTGCGGGCCGCCTTTCTCTCGCGCCTGGCGGCCGCTCCGGAGGTGCTGTGCGCCATCTATGAGGTCAACGACCCTGCCGTGGCCGCGGCCCTCGAGCCGGCGCTCCTCATCACGGACAGCGACAGCGGCGTCCCCGGCGACTGGGTGGACCGGGGGCCGGGCCTCATGCACGACAAGTTCTGCGTCCTGGGCGGCGACGCCGTGTGGACCGGCTCGCTCAACCCCACGCTCAACGGCTTTGACCGCAACGACAACAACGTCGTGATCCTCCAGTCCCGGACGCTCGCAAAGAATTACCGGGACGAGTTCGACGAGCTGCGCGAGGCAATCGAGGACAAAGACAACGTGCAGCGCCCGGTCCGCCACCCCCGCGTGCGCCTGGGCGGCATCCTCGTCGAGAATTATTTTTGCCCCGAGGACCATTGCGAGACGCAGGTCCTGCGCGCGCTGCGCTTGGCGAACCGGTCGATCCGCTTCATGGCGTACTCGTTCACGTCGGACCCCATCGGCGAGCTCCTGGTGCGCAAGGCCGCCGAAGGCGTCGAAGTGGCCGGCGTCTTCGAGAAAAAGGGGCAAAGCGACTACAGCGAGCACCGCCGCCTCGGACCGGCGGGCCCGAACGTGAACCTCCACGGGAAACCCTCCCCGATGCCCCACAAGGGCTTCATCGTCGACGACGCCATCGTCGTCACCGGCAGCTACAACCCGACGGGCAGCGGCGACAGCCGAAACGACGAGAACCTCCTGATCATCCACGACCCGGCAATCGCCGCGAAGTTCGCGGAGGAGTTTGAGCGGGTGTGGCGGATGGCCACTCCATGAACTTCCCCTAACT
>CAYUKJ010000078.1:0-5862 GCA_964445245.1 uncultured Methanosarcinales archaeon
TGCCTTCGAGGTCTACGACCGGTGCGGCCTGGGCCTGGTCAACCAGACGACCTACCTCTACTTCAACGAGGAGGACGAATACCAGCGCGAGGACATCCTCGAGAAGGCCTTCAAAAACAACCATCCCGAGCTGAACGACGAGACGCTCTCGATGCCCGATAAAATCCAGGGACCCGCCGTCATCACGTTCCACTGCGAAAGAGGCATCCTCACTATCAAGTAGTCATCCAAAACGAGAAGATATATAAAGAGGGCAGTTCCGAAGCCAGGACGCATGGAACTGGCCATCCGCATCGTGGTCGTCCTGTTTGTGGCCGTCGTGGTGGCCGGCCTGGTCATCATGTTCGCCAAGCGCGTACTTGTCACCCCTGAGGTCGGGCCTCCGCAGGCCCCCAAGGAGAACTACGTGGAAGTGGACTACACCACCGACCAGATTGAAGCGCTCGTCAAGGTCTGCCATGCGCAGGCCAAGGAGAGCCTGGACCGCAAAAGCTGCTTCTCGGTGCGCAGCCTTGACCGGGCGCCCAACGTGATGGACGTCGCGTACCTGCGCAGCCTCAACCTGGACGGGGACCCCGCGACCGCCGACCTCGAGGTCACCGCGTCCAGCGGGGACTCCGCGATCTTCATCCTCTTCAACGGCAAGACCGGCAAAGTCGAGGTGAACTAGCATGCGCTGGAGCCGCAAAGGCACCGACAAGCCCATCGAGATCTTCATCGCCCTCTTCATCATCCTGGCCATCGCCATGCTGATGCTCCGCATGTTCGCCGACCAGCTCCGCGAAAAGACCGACGAGCTCAAGCGCCAGGAATACCGCGACAAGCTGGAGCAGGCCAAGCGCGAGGCCGAGCAGAGCTGCTCGAAGGCCTGCACCAAGACCCTCTCCAACGACTGCTCCCAGAAGGCCCTGGCCGAGTACTGCATCGCCAAGATAGAGGGCGGCCTGGACCTCAACATCGACAACGACAAGGACGACTACGTGAAGCCCACCGCAAGCCAGGGCTTCCTCCTCTCGGGCGGCACCTGCGAGGACACCGTCTACTGCCGCGAGATCAAGCCCTGCAACGAGTGCGAGCGCAACCTCAACCTCGAGAACTGCGTCAAGATCACCTGCAATTGGCTCAAAGACTCCGGCATGGACGCCACGAGCGCCTTTCTCGCCGCCGACGAGTACTTCGCCTTCGGGGATTGCCTCGAACGAAGCGAAAAAGAGCAGAAGGTCGCCGACAGGGAGGCCTGGGACTGGAAGATGTACTACCTCCTGAAGGCCCACTGCGAGGGCGACCCCGTCTACCAAAACTGCCTGGACGACGTGTCCACCTGCCCCCTGACCCCATGAGCCTGCGCGGAACGAGAGGGACGGAGAAGCCCATCGAGATCTTCATCGCCCTCTTCATCATCCTGGCCGTCGCGATGCTCCTCCTGCGGTTGTTCAAAGACCAGATCGACCAGAAAGTCACGCTGATGCAGAGGGAGGAATGGAAGGAGGAGCGCGAGCGGCAGAAGGAGAACGCCATCCGGACCTGCGACAAGTCCTGCACCGACGCCGTCAAGGCCAAGTGCTCCGAGCGGGCCCTCGCGAATTTCTGCAAGGAGAAGGTCGTGGGTGGCCTCGACCTCAACCTCAACCAGAACAAGGACGACTACGTGGCCGGCGTCGACGTCGAGGGCTTCATGCTCTCCGGCGGCACCTGCGAGGACCGCATCTACTGCCGCGAGATAACCGAATGCAACGCCTGCGACGTCGAGCTCAACATCGACAACTGCGTCAAGATCACCTGCACCTGGCTCAAGAAGAGCGTGCCGGCCGCGACCGCCCTGGCCCGCGCCCAGCAGATCTTCCGGTTCGGGGACTGCCTTGACCCCCCCGCCAAAGCGGCCGCCATCGGCGCCAAGGAGACCTGGGACTGGAACCTGCAGTCGTACATCACGACGTATTGCAGCTAAGGCCGGTTCTTTATCGAGCTTTAAAAAAAAATTGTTAATAGAGTTAAGTAGAAACAATTAATATTTAGAAACAAACATAGCTAACTTTAGTAGAGAAGTCAAGGTGTGCGGAAGCCCGCGCCCTTACTTCTTCTTGGGCTTGACGCCAGCCATTCCCAGGATCTTGTACATGCCGGTCCCGCACTTGGCGCATTTGCCCTTGGCGGCCTTGCGCCCGTTCTTCATGGTGACTTCCTTGACGTCGGCCATCTCGCGGTCTTTTTGGCATTTGAGGCAGCGGCCTTCCATGCGGGTTGCGCACATGACGTGGTATAAATAGTTATTTGTTTCAAGCGCACATGGCCGGAAAGCATTTAACAATCCCCAGCACTATCAGGCAGTAATGATTCGCAAAAAAGCATACCTCGGGCTTCAGCCCGGGGTTGTTGATTCTTGAAATGGGAGTTATGCCCCGCCATTCAGGACGCGCATCTCAATACCAAAAACCCGCAGTTAGAAACAAGGCGCGCTCAGACCACGTGCCTTTCGGCCGCGGTGCGCGCCGAGCGGCGGGATTTCTGATTCCTAGAGGTCGCGAGGCGCAGGGCGCGGCCCAGTCACGCTGAAGAGCCGGGCTTGCGGGAGGCGGAGGCCTCCAACGCCGTGTAGTACCGCCGCGCGACTTCCAGATACGTCGTGCGGAATATCCCATCATACTGGCGTTTGAGCTCCTCGAAGATGTCGGCGGTCCCGACGTGGACGCCGTCGCCTGGGGCGATCAGCACAGACGTATTCGCCCAAGTCATCGGGAACTGCTGTTCTTCGACGTCGGGCAGATCAAGGTCCAGAAGGTCATGGCGGCGGGGGCGGAGGACGCATTGGTAGAGCGGAAAATCCGCCTGATAGAACATCACCTGGAGGCGGTCCCCTACGAGGCTGACCTGTTCGGGCTTTGGCGAGTAGGTCAGGTAGGGATGGCGGAGTTCTCCGGGGGGCGCCCCAGGTATCACTAGCAGGGGCACGTGGGCCTTCTGCCTTTTCAGCAGGTCAAGGGTTTCGTCAAGGGAAGCCATGCCTGAAGAAAGCCGCAAGCCCATTTAAACCCATCGCCGGCTACTCCTGTGTCTTCAGGAATGCTTTAGCGCGGCTGACATGGGCATCCAAGGATTGGAGCTCCTTGTGGGGGTCCTCGATGACGAGGAGCGTGGAAGGATGGACCCACTTTGTCTCACCTTCCATCGTGCGGACGGGGAGGTGGTTGTCCCGGGCAGATGCGGATGGGCCGGTCTCCAAGAACTCTGAGCGGGAGAGGATGCGGCCGTAGCGGTGGGCCCCCATTTTGACGATGGCGCCCACATCAAAGGCCCGCTGCTCAAGGATGTGCTGGTGCTCGCCGAACTGTACCATGGAGGCCGGCGGAAAGCCTTCCGCATTTAAAAACCTATCCGTCGAGAATCCCTCAGGCCCTAAGGAGTCTGGATTTCCGCCTTGCTGACGCGGTGCTTGTTGTGGATCCTGATGCTGGCCTGCTTGTGGATGAGGTCGTGCTGGAGAGCGAACGTGAAGAGGAGGAGCGCCGCAAAGACCGCCTGAAGAAGGGACCGGACGCCGACCATTTCCCGCCCTTGAAACAGATAGATGACGGCGATGGCCTCCTGGACCATGAAGACGACCGTGGCGACGATGAGGAGCTCCCAGGGGAGGCGGTCCCGGTGTCGGTGGCTTTTGTTGAGGAAGCGGAAGGCATAGATGATGATGAATATGCTGATGAAGAAGGTCGCTGCCTCCAGGACACCTTCAAAATAGCCTATCATCCTTTGTCGTCGAGAACAGAGTATTTAAATGTTTTCCTGGCGGGGTTCAGCCCTCTTGCCACCCGAAATGGGCCCGCCCGGACTCGAACCGGGGACCTTCGCCGTGTGAAAGCGACGTCATCCGCAGTGGGCCAGGGACGCCCTGGCGTCATAGCCACTAGACTACGGGCCCGAATGTTATAAAAATGCTGAGGAAACCCCGGAGCCATTTTTATAGTTTTATGGTTGGAACGCCCAAGAAGGGATCCTCAGTAAATGAAACACAAAGTATTTAAGGGAACGCGTGAAAACTATTTCACATGACTGCCTTCCAACTCCAGCACAACCGCCCTGATTGCATCGCTTGCGGCGTCTGCGCGATGCAGGCACCAGAATTCTGGAAAATGGACTATGACGGCGACGGCAAGTCAGACATCCACCCCGACAAGAAGCCCCTGACCCGAGGGGACGGTTGGGAGCTCCTGGACATGGATGAGGCCGGCCGGGAGGCCAACAAGGAGGCCGCGGAATGCTGCCCCGTGAACGTCATTCACATTGTCAACAAGGAGACGGGGGAGAAGCTCATTTAGCCAATAAATATGTTCATATGGCAATTAATTGCTTAACCGGCCAAGCCCCACACGCCTTTTTAGGGAAAAATTAATAAACTAATATACGAAAATATCCCCCCATGCCGCCCCAAGGCCAACTTCTAGCAGACCCCAAACTCGTCGCCGAGGAGAAAATCTTCACAGTCCTCTTCAAGGGCGACGAAATCACCTGGCAGGCCCTCCTCTACGACCTCGTCTCAATAGAGGGGATGGACCCATGGGACATCGACGTCAGCCAGCTCGCCCACAAGTTCCTCGACCGCCTCTCCAAGCTCAAGAAAATGGATTTCCGCCTCAGCGGCAAGATCATCCTGGCGGCCGCCATCCTCCTCAAGATCAAGAGCAACCGCCTCCTCAAGGAAGACATCGCGGCGTTAGATGCCATCATCAACGCCACCGAAGAGGAGCTCGACCTCCTCCGCGAGCTCGAGCAGATCGGGCTGGACCCCGCGCTCGCCGACCGGCCCCGGCTCTACCCGCGCACGCCCCAGCCCCGGCGCCGCAAGGTCTCCATCTTCGACCTCGTCGATGCCCTCGAGCAGGCACTCGAGGTCGAGGCCCGCCGCCCGCCTCCGGTCGTCGAGGCCATCGTCCTCGAGCCTCCCACTCGCAAGTTCGAGCTCCACAGCGTCATCGCCCAGCTCTACGAGAGAATCTACGGGCACTTCCAGCAGTCCGAGCGTCACATCCTCTTCTCCGAGCTGGTGCCCTCGGACACAAAGGAGGACAAGGTCTACACATTCATCCCGCTCCTCCACCTCGACAACGCACGCAAAGTCGACCTCCTCCAGGAGCGCCACCTTGCCGAGATCGCCATCGCGCTGGCCACCCCGGATCCGTCCGCCTTCTCCGCGCCCAAGCCCGACCAGCAGGGATAGGCCAGTGCGGGTGCCCGTCTTTTTTCTCGACATTCGAGCGTTTCTGTCCTAGGCCTCCTAGCACAACATTTAAAAAACGCCGGGGGCGGAAGCGCACTATGGCCCTCATCATTACGCAGGCCCAGATTGAGGAGGTCCTCACGATGTCCGATACGGTCGAGGCCGTCGAGGCGGCGTTCCGGGCCCACTGCCTTGGCCAGACCCAGATGCCCCCCAAGCTCTACCTCACCTTCGACCGTGGAGACCTGCGCGCCATGCCTGCCTACATCCACACCTCCACGCTGAACGTGGCCGGAATCAAGAGCGTCTCTGTCCATCCCCGGAACAAGGAGCTCGGCCTGCCCACCGTCATGGCCGTCATCATAATCGTCGACCCTGATACCGGGCAGACCCAGGCGATCCTGGACGGCACCCTCATCACGGCCATGCGCACCGGGGCCGCCGGCGCCGTCGCCACCAAGTACCTAGCCCGCGAGGACGCCAAGACTGCGGCCTTCATCGGCTGCGGACGACAGGCCCGCGCCCTCCTCGAAGGCCTCCTTTCCGTGCGCCATATCCGGGCCGTCCAGCTCTATGACTGGACGCCCCAGAACGCCGCCCTCTACAAGAACTGGGCCCTAGCTAAATTCCCCTTCCTCGCCGTCACGGCCTGC
>CAYUKJ010000079.1:0-5832 GCA_964445245.1 uncultured Methanosarcinales archaeon
GGGGGGGGTCCCGCCTCAGGCCGAGCCGGCGCGTGATGGGCGGGCATGCCGGCCTCTCCGGGTTCCTTGCCCCCCTCTGGCGAGGGTTTCTCCTTCCCAGCGCTGACGGCCGGGTCGTGGAAGATGAAGCCGCCGCCCATTTCGGGCGGGCTTTTCACGACACCGCTGTCGGGGTCGCTGAACTTGAAGTCCGAGGTGGGCAGGTCGGCCAGGATGCTGACCTCGGCGACTTTTGGCCCCTCTGGCTTGTGCGAGGCGGATGGGGCGGGGGGCAAGGCGGCCTCCGGCTCCGGGGGCTCGGGCATCCCTGGGGGGAGATGGTGGGTGAGGGCCGCCGTGAATTCGTCCTCAAGGCGAAGCTTCGTGTCTGTGGCGGGCGTGGCGACAAAGCGCAGGGAGAAAAAGTACGCGGAGAACAGGATCGTGAGGATGACGGAGGCGATGAAGAGGGAATCGTGGAGGGAGAAGAATTCCAGCACTCTCTCCTTGAGGCCTGCCGCCTCGACGACGCGCTCGGACTTCTCCAGTTTTCCGGCCTGGTAGCCGTGGACGAGGAGGCGGTATGAGCCTCCGGTCGGCGTGAAGGGCACCACGATCGTCTTGGTCTCGTTGTCGCAGGGGGGCCGCTCAAGGGTCTGGACGGGCTCGCCGTCCACGTAGACCGTGAGGTTGTCCAGGTCGCCGTCGCACTTCACGACCAGCTCGTCGCCGTGGGGCTTGAGGACCTTGAGGGCGCCAGCCCAGGGCAATAAAAGCAGGGCTGCAAGGACAAGGGGGGCAAGGCGCATCCGTCCTGTCCTTCCCGGGAACTTTTTAAACGTTTCGAAGAAAAAGGGGTGCACGGCCTGCTTTCGCCTGACATTTGGCTACGCTGGAAGAAGCCAAGCCCCTCTTCACCCCACCACAATATTTAAAAACTGCGGCAAGGGGAGGCGGCTATCAGCACGGGTGCGGTGTGAGACGCGTCATATGGGGCATAGTGGCTATTGTCCTTGCCGGATTTGTCCTGGCCCCTTCAGGGCCCTCCGTGGCCTTCTTTGTGGGCTCAACGCAGCTGGAGGCCGGCTCCCCGGGCTCGCTTCATCTCGGGTCGCTCCGCTTCAGTGTCCAGGGGCCTGCGGAGGCCGTCTCCGTCGACGCCAGGTCCTTCCGCCCTGTCCCTGCGCCGGAGTATGAGAGCCTGTCTGCCGCCTGCACGGCCTCCGAGGACGGCGCCACCCTTGATTGCGCCGTCAACGGCCTCGACCTCTACATAACGCGGCCTCCCGAATACGCCATCCCGATCACGAAGCGGTTGGCGGACGGCACCACGGCCACTGAGACAGCCCAGCTCCGCCTCCAGCTCGACGAAAGCGCCCCCACAGTCTCCTCCCTGACGACAAACTTCTGCCAGGCGCCGCCCTGCTACGTGCGCCCGGGCCCCAACAGCGTCAAGGCCACGATCCAGAACAGCGGCTCTCCGCTGGGGCTATACCCCATTGTCCTGGGCATCGAGTCCCTGCAAAGCTTCGCGGCCTGCGAGGAGAACCTGTGCACCGCCCAAGTCGAGCTCGGGTCGTGCACGCACGGCAACTTCGCTTCCGCCTGCCTCTCGGACGGCCGCAACAACGCCGGCGCACCCATCCAGGCCAAATGCGAGTCTGTCAAGTGCGACGCGGTCCCGCCTGAAATCGTCGGGGAAGTCGAGCTCCTCTCCTCCCCCGGCAACCTCCGGTACTTCCAGGCCGGCCAGACCGTCGTCGCCAAGGCGACCGCCAATGAGGCGGATTCCCGCGCCTTCATCACCGTCGACCTCACGGCGCTTGGCGGCGGCCTCACGACGACGGCCTGCACGCCCAAGTCCGGCGAGCCAACTGTATACACCTGCGCCGGGACAGGCAGGCTCGGCAGCCAGCCCATGACCGGGACCGCCAAAGTCACGGTCCACGACGCGGCCGGCAACGGCGCCACCCGCGACATCGCCGTCGAGGTCCTCCAGGCCGCCCAGGCCGGGCGCCAGAACTGGCAGGTTTCCAGCCCCGACCAGTTCAGCATCTCGCCGGCCTCCGTCAACGCGGCGCACCTCAAGTACATCTCCCCGCGCGTCTTCGTCGAGGTCCCGCTGACGGCCAACTTTCCCGGCATCGTCCTCCTCGGGGGCAGCCTCACCTGCCAAAACACCGTCTTCAAGGCGCATTCCGCAGAGGCCTCCGGCACCAGGGTCCTCCTCGCCCTTGACCTCCAAAAGCAGGGCCGCGAGCCGGACGGCGCGTCCCTTGAGTCCGACTGCGAGATCCGGCTGGCGACACAGGAGGGCACCACATTGTACGCCGGCGACAGCGACAGGCATCCGGTCCACATCGCCGTCCCCCTCCACCGCAGCCCCCACTTCTCCGAGGCCATCGAGGAGGTGAAGCGGCGGGCCGAGCGGGACATCGACCGCAACCAGGACGGCTGGAGGAAATGGACTAGCTGGGCCTTGCGGATCCAGATGGCGTGCCGGATCACGAAGGGCCTCAGCGCGGGGGATTCCGCCCTGTCCATCATCTCTGCGGAGATCGGGGGCCTCCCCTACCCCTTCGACCAGTTCGCGCAGCCCACGAACGAGGGCGGCCAGGCGGCGGGAAACACCGCTCAAGGGCTCTGGGAGTCCATCGGGCCCTATTGCCACATGTTCATCTGCGACGGCAGCGCAAACCCCATGTTCGACGCGATCGGGGGGGACCCCTACGCGAAGGCCATCCAGGGCCTCCCCCACATCGACACCCTCATGCGCCTCGCGGCGTATCCGGACGGGGACTACCGGCAGCTCTCGTCCTACCAGAACAGCATCGTGGGCAGCTTCTTTTCGGGCTGCATCCCCAACCTCATGCTCGCCATCCAGAAGTACCGCGCCATCGACTGCGAGTACGTGACCTGCCTCAAGCGGGACGTCGAATTGGGCGGGTTCCCGACAGGCCAATGCTCCGACCTGCGGCGCTACATGAGCTGCAAGTACTTCATGGGCGAGGCGACAAGCGCCATGCCCTTCGTCAACATCTACAAGGAGATCTCGCAGAAATACCTCCAGATACTGCGGAACCCGACGTCCATCCTCAGCTTCGGCCTGGCCTGGGCCTGCGACGGCCTTCGCGCCGGCGCCCAGGTACCTGGCGGGCAGCTCGCCTGGGCCGTCTGCCGCATCCCGCGCGCAGCCGCCTCGGTCGCGAAGATGACGGACCTGATCCGGCGCTACAAGCAGGGCCAGGTCCTCATCGGCGATGCCCGCCTCGCGCAGGTCAACGCCCCCTGCAAGTTCCTCCAGGACGCCACGAACAACCCACAGAGGCGGTGGACGACCTCGGACGGGCTCCTGCCAGACTACCACGACGAGGCCCGGGACGTCTACTGCAAGGCCGACCGGTGCTGGAAGGGGGACTGGGCCGTCGACAAGAAGGGCCACCTGCTCTACCGCAAGGACGGCCAATTCGTCAAGGTGAACGAGAAGGACCTAAATGCCATCGCGGACGGCAAGTCCATCACCGACCCGAAAAACCCCCTCTTTACCATGACGCAGGATCAGGCCCGCGAAGTCCTCGACCCGGCGACCGGCGTCAAGAAGACGATCGAGACGACGCGGAACCTCTACTTCCAAATCAACCTCGATACTCTCACGAGCCTGCCCGGATTTGAGCCCGTCCGCGACGCCATCGCCGAGCGGAACGGGCTCCAGCAAGACCTGGAGAGAACCGAGCGCATGATCAAGGACGCCCAACCAGGCCCCGGAAGGACCGCGCTTGAGGCCACGCGCGACGAGATCAAGGGGAAGCTTGCCGACGCCCAGAAGCGCGTCGAGCGGGAACTGAAGAACGCGAAGTGGTATGCCGAGCAGGCGGCCTTCTACGACCACGGCTGGACGACCTACAGGACGGCGATGGACTTCGCGTTGGCGACCTCTTACATCAAGTACAAGGAGGGGACGTTCTTCTCGGACTGGGGCAAGTGGGTCGACGACTACCTGGCCAAGACCTTCAGCGTCGAGAACTGGGAGAGCAAGCTGTGCCTGCGCCAGTTCGACCGGGACGCGGGGACCGGCTTTGTGTCGACAAGCGCACGGCCGGCGGCCCACATCGAGGCCGAGGGCACCCGCACAGTCGACGAGAACGGGCAGCCTGTCAACAGCTACTTCGTCAGCGGCTTTGTGCAGCCCAAGCGCAACGACGCAGTCTACAGCATCTACCTGGCCGACCCTGGCCGCTACCTCTTCGAGCACCGGGTCGGCGGCTCCACAACGACCGAATACCGGGGCCGCAGCAGCTTCCCAGGCACGCAGACCCTCACAGTCCAGCACCCGACGGAGTTCCAGAAGGTCTGCATCGAGTTCCAGGACTCCGTCCGCGAGGTCTTCGACTTCGGGCGCGACCTGGACGGCAACGCACTATGCACGCCGGTGAGGTGGGCCGGATGAGACGCGCCCAAGTCACCATGTTCGTGATCGCAGGCATCGTCTTGCTCCTCCTCATCGCGCTTGCCGTCATGCTCATCAACCGCTTCCAGCTCTCCTCCCCCTGGGGCTCGACCCCCAAGGAGCTGGAGCCCCTCAAGAACCACATCGAGGAGTGCGTCGCCCGCGTCGGGACGCAGGCCGTCAAGGAGATGGGGCGCCGCGGCGGGGACCTCTCAAGCCTTCCACCGCCGGCGCCCGGCCAGGAGACGGAGGGCAACGGCGTCGCCCTCTCCGAGGGCGGGCCCCTCATCCCCTACTGGCACCACATGGCGTCCCCCAACAGCTGCCAGTCCGGCTGCGAGTTCGCGACGCGCCGCCCCACCATCGAGCGGATGGAGATCCAGCTGGCCGCCTACGTGGCCGACACAATCCGCAACTGCATCACCCTCGAGTCCTTCAAGGGCCTCACCGTCCTGCCCCAGAAAGACCCCGCGGCCAAGGTCCAGCTCGGCCCCGGCGCTGTCCACATAACGCTGAAGTACCCGCTCCGCGTCACGGGGTCCGGCTTCTCCGGGAAGCTTGAGACCTTCTCTTCGACCCTGGACGCCGACCTGGTGGGCATGTACGAGCTCGCCTCGCGCATCGTGAACCTGGAACGCTCCAGCTTCCCGTCCATCGAGGGCCTCACCCAGGACCTCCTCGCGCTTGCCGGCGCAGACAAGGAGAGCCCCATCCCGCCGCCCTTTGGCCCCATCGAGCTCTCGGTCAAGACGCCGAGGACCTGGTACCTCCCCGAGGTCTCCACCTACATCAAGGCGCTTCTTCTTGACTACATCCCCTACCTGACCATCGAGGGGACCAAGGAGAGCCGCATGTACGACTTCGCGGACCTGCCGTTTGCCAGCGGCGTCTTTGCGCGCTTCCTCCTCTCCCCGGACCTGGAGACCGACGACGTGGACAATCCCGCCCTCTCCAACCTGGCGGAGGTGGCGCGGCGCGTCGGCGTCACAGCGCTCTACCTCAACCGGTGGGACCCCTACCTGGACATCGAGCCCAGGCGCGGGCAACTCCTCGTCCCAAACAGCTGGATGACGTGGTTCCCGATCCCCTTCGGCTTCACGCCCTACCAGTTCACCTACGACCTCTCGTACCCCGTCGTGTTCGAGCTCTCTGACGAATCGGCGCTGCGCGGCGAGGGCCTCGACTTCCGGGTCGCCGTCGAGGTCAACCTGCGCAACAACAAGCCCCTTGAGTACATCGGCGAGCCCCTGGAGGCCGTGGAGCTTCGCGAGTCCCTATTCGACGACCCCGCCTACGCGACGGGGGCCGCCGTCTCCGTCCTGACAACGGACAAGCGGACGGCCGCCCCGCTCCCCGCCCAGCTCATGTACGCCTGCGGCCCAGACGCCGCCGTCGTCGGCGAGACC
>CAYUKJ010000080.1:0-5204 GCA_964445245.1 uncultured Methanosarcinales archaeon
CTCGTCATTTTACTGGCAGTCGTGATGTCGCTCGCCCTTAAGGCAGCAAAGGCACATTCCGGACAGAGCCCTGCCTTACGCGTAGGGCATCGTCGCCTTTTTGAGGAGGACGTCGCCGTCGATGGGCTCTGGCGCGGCCCGCTTGCCCCACGTCGCCAGGCGCTCCAGCCAAGTGAGGCGGGCGGGGTACGGCCTGCCGATCCGCCGCAGCTCGGCGCGGAGGCCGACCGCGTCGGGGACCACTTTGACGTACGTCAGGTTGTAGTACGCAAGAAAGACGGGAGGCAGGCGGAAATGCGCCTTGACCTGCCGGATCCGCTTCGTCCAGGTGCCGGTGTTGGCGGCGGCGACGAGCCGGCCGTTGCGGCGGGCCGTCTCAAGGCCCGCGATGTGGAAATGCCCGTACACGAAGAGGTCGGGGGGGCCGTCGGCCGGAAAGTTGGGGGTCCGGCGCCCGCGCACGATGTCGAGGACAGAGTCTGCCACGCGCTGGATTCGCGTCTCCAGATACGGGCCGGCGCGCCGGACACCGTAGCGGCGCAGGGCCCTCCGGAAGTCGCGCTTGACCAAGACGATGAGCGCCCCCCAGAAGAGGAGCGAGAAGTCCACAAGGACGAACGCCGCAAGCAGGACGAGGATGGGCAGCGTGACGGCCGAGAGGGCCAAGGCCTTCTTGACGAAGACCAGGTATGCCAAGACGGCGAGGGGCAGGACCTTGAAGGTGACAAAGCCCAAAAGGACCGGCAGGGTGACGTACCGCAGGAGCCTGTTCATCTCGAAATAGAAGTACTTGGAGATCACCCACCACGGGATGGCCTCGTAGGGCCGGACGGCCTCCAGTTCGTGCAGCCACTCGCGCCCCCCGCCGCGGCGCAGCGCCAAAAGGGGGTTGTACAGGTCCTTCATCATGTGGTAGCTCAGCGGCGTGTCAAGGGGGTTGTAGAAGTCCGTGTACCGGCAGTGCGGGTCGAACTGGTTGCCGTGCTCGGCGTAGACGCGCAGCGCCTTGCCCCCGCGGGAAAACGCCCGCTGATAGGTGAGGGGGTCTTTGGCGAAGCGGACGTGGTGGGCCTCAAGGGCCGCGCGAAGCCCGGGCTTCCAGCACAGCTCGGCCTCGTGGTTGCCGATGACGTACCAGACGGCGTGCTTGGCGCCGAAGTCCTTGAGCGCGCGGAAGAGCTCTCGGTTGGCTGGCGCTGACAGGATGGCTGCCACTTTGTCGTCGACCGACTCTTCGATGGTGTGCAGGTCCAAAAAATCCCCGAGAAGGACGAGCTCGACTTGCTCGTGCGCGGCCTCCAGACCCTTGAGCAGTTGGATGAACTCGAGGCGTGCCTCAAAGTGGTCGGCCTCCCCGCCGGCCCCCACGTGGAAGTCGCTCACGAAGACGACGACTGGCTCCATGGGCGGGGAGGACCGGGAACCGTATAAATACCTTTGCGGCGCCTGGGCTTTGTGTAAAAAGTGTAAAAAATGGCCTACTCGGCACCCCGAAGGGGGCAACCCCCGCCTCGTCCACCGTCGACAAGGTCTGCGTCCCTTACGCAGACCTTGTCCTTGTGGACGGGTGGACGGCCATTTTTACACAAGGCCGGTCACCGTCACCATCAGTCCCCTCCCTGATCCGTGTGCGCGAAAATCAGGAATCGCGTTGCAATCATCTCCCCTCTGCGGCTGCTGGCATGCGCGCCTGCCTGGGAGGGCAGACATGTCCCCGACGGAGACTCCCTTGCCGGCTCTACCGTCCAGCGCAAGGGCCCGCCCTAAGGTCAGCCGCCCACGATGTCAACGCCCCTCACTTGACGCGACGAAGCCTGCAAAGACCTTGACGAAACCTTTATAAAGCATGTTCTGGGAATACGGCACATGGGGAAACTGGCCGTCGCCATCAACCGCTTCATGGCCAAGCGGCAGGGGCAGCTTGCGCAGCTATGGAGTTTCGACTCGAAAAGCTCGCTTCTGGCAGCGCCCCAGGTGGCCGACATCGACGCCGACGGCCAGTTCGAGGTCGTCTTCGGAACCAAGGGCGGCAAGATCTACGTCCTCTCCAACGAGGGCGCCCTCAAGTGGCACTACGACATCACCGAGCAGTTCACGGACGTCGAGCTCATGTTCCTGGAAGCCGAGAGCATGAACAGCATCGAGTCCAGCCCGGCGCTGGGCGACCTGGACCAAGACGGCAAGAGGGAGGTCCTGTTCGGCAGCGAGCTGGGCTTCGTGTACTGCCTCTCCAGCGCGGGCCAGCTCCTTTGGAAGTTCAAGTGCGACGGGGCCGTCAAGGGCGGCATCTTGCTGCGCGACATCAACGGGGACGGGCGCCTCGAGGTCCTCTTCGGCTCCAGCGACACCTACTTTTACGCGCTCAGCAGCCTAGGCAAGCTGCTGTGGCGCCATCAGTGCGGGGCCGCCATCGAGAGCACGCCTTCCGTGGTGCCCAACGCGAGACTCATCGTCTTCGGCGACAACTTGGGCCGCATCAACGCGATTTCCTTCGAATGCGAGCCGCGCTGGGCCTACCCCACGCAGGGCAAAGTGCTGGCCAAGCCCGCCGTGGGGGCCCTGGACGGCGCGGCCACCAGCATCGTGGTGGGCAGCGTGGACAACGCGGTGTACGCGCTCTCCGAGTCCGGCGAGCTGCGCTGGCGCTACGAGACCGACGGGGCCGTCGTCGCCGAGGCGGAGCTGGCGGACCTCAACAATGACGGCAAGCTCGAGGTCTTCGTGGGCAGCTGCGACAACAGCATCCACGCGCTCAGCCATGAGGGCGAGAAGCTGTGGACCTACGAGACCAACTTCTGGGTCGTCTCAAAGCCCATCGTCGCCGACATCGACGGGGACGGGCGCCTCGAGGTCATCGCCGGCAGCTACGACCACAACCTCTACGTGCTGGACGCCGAGGGCGCCTACATGCTGGACCACATCCCCGGCCTCTCCAGCGTCGTGCCCCAGACCGGCCACTACACCGAGGTCCTCACCAGCGAGCCCGGGGAGGCCGCCGGCAAGAAGATATGGCAGTACGACACCGAGGGGATCATCGTGGGGTGCGCCTACGTCGAGGACATCCGCAACATCATCCTGAACACGAAGGTGGGCGCCGTCAAGCGGATCGCCCACCAAACCTGAGGTGAATGGAATGGTCGCCATCGTGCAGCGCAAGGAGGACATCAAGCGGGTCCGCACCTACATCAAGGGCCTCGACGAGCACATTGAGGGCGGCATACCTGCCGGCCACATCGTGCTGCTCTCCGGCTCGGCGGGCACCATGAAAAGCTCTGTCGCCTTCAACATCCTCTACAACGAGGCGCTGGCCGGCCGGACCGGCATCTACGTCTCCCTTGAGCAGTCCCACACCTCGATTCTCAACCACTTCGTCAACATGGGCTACGACCTTGGCAAAATCAACCTCGTCATCGTTCAGGACCTCTCCAAGCTCATGGCAGACCTCGCCCGTGTCAAGGGCCACGCCGGCACGATCATCCTCGTCGACGTCGGGGCCTTCCGCAAGGAGATCAAGGAGGTTCAGGTGGACGAGAACCGCAGCTGGCTCAACGTCATCAAGAACGTCCTCAAGCGCGTCAAGACCGAGGCGGCCTGCGACCACTTCGTCCTCGACTCGCTCTCCGCGCTGTACGTCCTCTCCAAGTTCAAGAACCCCCGCATCGAGCTCTTCTTCATCTTCGAGTTCTTGCGCGACCTGGACATCACGTCGGTGTTGGTCTCGGAGGCCCGCGACGAGAAGCTGTGCGAGTACGACGAGGACTTCCTGTGCGACGCCATCATCTCGCTGCGCCTCACTCCCTTCCGGCGCAACATCGTCCGCGAGGTCTCGGTCGTCAAGATGCGCACGACGAACTGCAACAACGACGTCTTTTCACTCGAGTTCAAGGCCGGCCAGTTCCACGCGCTCTACGGCGGGCAGAACCCGCTGCTGTAATAGCAAATCGCAATGATTTTTGAACTATAATAGAGCGCATTAATCTTTAATTGCCTCAAGCGCTCTATTATATCCAGAAAACCTAACAATTCGTATTAAAAACTTAGGTTTTCTGTTATTTCTGCTTGCGATTTGCTGTTCTAGCGAATCTCGGAATTGTTCAGTAATTAGCGAGGTTCGCTATAAGCCTCGGCGAATCCCTGGAGCGAACCACGATAGATGGCAGCTAAAGTTCCCCGCCCCCAGCCCGCTCCTTGAGCCTGCGCTCTACTTCGGAGTCCTCCTCGGGCTCCTCCAAGGTGGCCTGCCGCGTCCGCACCTTCGCCTTGCCAAGGCGCAGGATCCGAGGCAGGTCCACCATGACGGGCCGCACGACCAGGCGCTCAAACGCACCCGGCCCCCTCGACGCATGGCGCTTCGGCATTGGCACAAGGATTGGGGCTTGGGGCAAACGCGAAGACGTCCAGGACGCTGTCGTGGCCTGTGGCTAGAAGCTTGGTTGAACCGTCGTCCTGGAGGTGTGTGGTGTCCTGCATCCTGGCGAGCCTCCGCGCGTGTCCCGCGCCCCGCACCAGCGTTTTCCACAAAGGCGGGAGAGTATTAATATGTTCTGCACCAGGCATCACGACCAGCTATCCATCCGCCACACTACTAGCGGTTCAGCACCAAACACTGCCTGCGAACTCCCGGGCCCACTCTCGCCGTGCCGGGTGCCGGCGCACATAGGCCGCCCTGCGACGCGATGGCCTGTTTCCCGCGTTTTTCGGCCAGATGGGCTCAGTCCGGAATCTCGCTTCGCTCGGCTTGTGCAACCTGCTCGGCATCATGTGGTCGCGATCCGTGGAGGGAGCACCCCGAAGGGGGCGACCCTCACTCCCTGCCCTTGACGTGTCACGTCATGCCTCGCCCTTAAGGTTGCACAAGCACATTCCGGACAGAGCCGGCCAGATGTGCAAACCTTTATATGCCCCCCAGAGCGCCCCAGCTGCATGGTGAAGGGGCAAATCCTCGGGGGGCGCTTCGGCGAGCTGATTGCGCGCCAGAAGCACGGCGCCTCCCTGGAATTGGGAGAATTGCTGGCGTGCGATACCAACGGAGAAACGCTCCTGCTCCAAGTCTACGACCTCTACTACGGCTCGCAGCTCCCCGCCCAGGCCCTTGAACTGATCTCGGGCATGCAGCTGGAGGAGGCCCAGGACACGCAGCTGATGGAGCCGCACCTGCGCATGTACAACCTGGCGCTCCTCAAGGCGCTTGTGGCCGTGCAAGG
>CAYUKJ010000080.1:5214-5727 GCA_964445245.1 uncultured Methanosarcinales archaeon
CATGTTCGCGCCCCTGCGCCAGGCGACGGCGGCCGACGTTGGTTTTCTGGCCGGCCCCCAAGGGGGGCTGTATCTGGGGGACCTGCGCAGCGGCAGCCAGGTTCTGCCCGTGCCCATATCGCTGCCCCCCGACGAGGTGCTCTCGCACCACATCCTCATCGCCGGCACGACGGGCAAAGGAAAGAGCGTCCTCATGAAAAACCTGCTGTGGCACGCCGTAGGCCTGGGCGCAGGGATGCTCGTCTTGGACCCCCACGACGAATACTTCGGCCGCGCGCGGCCCGGCCTCAAGGACCATCCGCAGGCCGACAAGGTGCGCTACTACACGGTGCGCCACCCGCCCGCCGGCGCCGTGACGCTGAAGATCAACTTGGGACACCTGCGGCCCAGCCACTTCGACTTCCTGTCGCTGTCCAGCCCCCAGGCACAGCTGATGTGGACATACTACAAGCGCTTTGGCCGCGAGTGGGTCCCCAAGCTCCTCACAGACGACACCCTTGAGCAGAAGGCCGA
>CAYUKJ010000081.1:0-5707 GCA_964445245.1 uncultured Methanosarcinales archaeon
CATCTACGAGATCCCCCTCGTCTTCGCCCGGCAGGGCCTTCCCCGCCTCGTCCGCGCCAAGACCGGCCTTTCGCCCAACCGCCGCCTCCAGGCCTGGGCGCGCCGCGTCCGGGCCATGCAGCACCCGCGGCGGCGCCTCCGGGTCGCGATCGCCGGGAAGTACACGCGCCTTGAGGACTCCTACGCCTCCGTCATCGAGGCGCTCGCCCACGCCGGCGCGGCCCTGGGCTGCGGCATCGACGTCGAGTGGCTTGAGACGAGCGACCGCTTCTCCCCCTCCAGGGCGCTGGCAGGCGTCTCTGGCGTGATCGTCCCCGGCGGCTTCGGGTCGCGGGGCGTCGAGGGCAAGATCAAGGTCATCGAATACTGCCGCACCCACCGCATCCCCTTCCTGGGCCTCTGCTACGGGATGCAGTTGGCCGTCATCGAGTACGCGCGCCACGCCTGCCGCCTGCGCGGGGCCCACACGACCGAAGTAGGCCGGACGCGTCACCCGGTCGTCGACTTTTTGCCCGGCCAGGAGGCCATCACGGACAAGGGCGGCACGATGCGCCTGGGCGCGTATCCGGCCCACCTCAAGGCGGGATCGCTCGTCAAGCGGCTTTACGGCGCCCCCATCGTCTCCGAGCGCCACCGCCACCGCTACGAGATCAACCCCGCCTACGTCGAGCGCCTTGAGCGCGCCGGCCTGGTGTTCTCCGGGAAAAGCCCCGACGGCACGCTCATGGAGTTCATGGAGCTGCCGGGCCACCCCTTCTTTGTCGGCACGCAGGCGCACCCAGAATTGAAAAGTTCGCTGCTAGCTCCGGCGCCCCTGTTCTTGGGGTTGGTGAAGGCGGCCCTTCAAGTTCGGCCACCCAAGCAAGGACACAGAAAGTAACTATGGTAGATATGGTAGAGCAGCTCTGTTGACATCATCGGCCTTGCGGCCGCCGCCACCCTGCTCACCGTCAAGATTTTACCACCGCAGGGCACCCATCCCCGTACGGGGCGACCCCCTGGGTGCAGCGCTGGTTTGGCGCGCCACGGCTCGCCCCTAAGGGTGGCGGTGCATGATGTCAACAGAGCATGGTAGAGCCAAACCTTTAAAAAGCCCCTGCGGTTTCAGGCCGCCATGGAGCCAACCTTGGAAAAGCCCCGCCTCCTGACCTGCTACTCCTGCAAGCGCAGCATCGTCAACGGCGTGGGCGCCGTCGTCTTCCCCTGCCCCAAGTGCGGCCAGTACGAGATCCTGCGCTGCAAGCGCTGCAGGCAAATCGTGGCCAAGTACACCTGCCCCGGCTGCCACTTCGAGGGGCCGAACTAGGATGGCGTCAGTCGTCATCACGCTCAAGATCATGCCGGACTCGCCCGGCCAAAACCTCGAGAAGATCGAGGACGTCGCCCTCGGCCGCATCCGGGCCTGGGCAGACCCGCTGGACCTGCGGACCGCCATCGAGCCGATCGCCTTCGGCCTGAGGGCACTGAAAATCATCTTCGTCATGGACGAGGCCAAAGGGAGCACCGAACCACTCGAGCAGGACCTCGCCGCCATCCACGGCGTCCAGTCCGTCGATGTCGTGGATGTGCGGCGGGCAATCGGGTGAATTGACTTATGCCTTCCCCTCCCATTCCCTGAAAAACCGCGCTAAATACCGCTCCATGACCGCGTGCCGGCCCTCCGCAATCTGCCGGCCCGTCCCCGTGTTCATGCGGTCCTTGAGAAGCAGGAGTTTCTCGTAGAAGTGGTTGATGGTGGTCCCCTCGCTTTTCTTGTATTCTTCAAACGAGGCGTGGAGGACGGGCTGGAGGGCAGGGTTGTGCATCTCGCGCTCCTTGTGGCCCCCGTAGGCAAACGCGCGCGCGATTCCGATGGCGCCCAGCGCATCGAGGCGGTCCGCGTCCTGGACGACCATGCCCTCGCGCGTCCGCATCACCGACGGCGTGCCGGCCCCCTTGAACGACATCTCCGCGATGATCTCGCAGACGTGGGCGATGGCGGCCTCGTCCACGTCCAGGCTCGCCAGCCATGCCTGGGCGGCCTTGGGCCCCGCCGACTCGTCGCCGCCGTGGAACTTCCAGTCGGAGATGTCATGAAGGAGCGCCGCCAGCTCCACGACGAAGAGGTCGGCACTTTCCTCCCGGCCGATCCGCTTGGCCATCGTCCACACACGCCAGATGTGCCACCAGTCGTGGCCCACCCCCTCTCCGGACAGGCGGGTCTTGACGTAGTCAGAAGTCTTTGTCACGACCTCATGTTGGTCCATGAACGTAATGACTAAGGTTTGATTTTTTTTAGTTGCCGATTCGAATTGAAAGGGAAGGCGGACCCGCCGAACTCCAGGCCCGCCGTCGGCAGGTCTTGGGGCGCCGGGGAGGACCGGCGCGGGCTCCCTTCCGGCCGCAAAGCTTGGCCCGCCCCCACTTGCCTGGCGTTGTCGCTCCCTCGGCCAGGGAGTTGAAGGCGGCGAAACCCTTTGCGCCCGGGCGGGTGCAGCACTGCCGTGCAACTTTCGCCCCGTTCAGTCGGGCATGGCGGACGCCGAGGCCCGGCGAGTTCCACCCCCCGCCGCGGAGAAACGCGCCGCGCTTTAAATCGATTGTAGATAGCCGAACCTATAGGGCTGACTGGTCAGGTTTGCCGGGCGCAGGAGGCTTGGGGTGGGCGGCATAGACGAGGAGGAAGCAGTCGTGCGCGTCCTTGACGGCGGTGAACCTCGAGATGCGCTCCCGCACCGCCCCCGCCGTGACCTTAGGAACCAGCTTCTGGAAAAACGGCACGGAGACGTACTCGATGGCCTGGTAGGTCGGGTACATAGAGAGGCGCTCAAAGATGATGTCCGGGGCGATGCGGTACTCCTTGCCGACCTTGTGGAGGTAGCCTAGGTCCGTCAGGCGGCGCAGGTGGTCCTGGAGGTGCTTGGGCTTCTCGAGGGCGTCCGATAGCGTTTCTTTCGTGAAGGCCTGCAGGCCGTGGGCGGCCCGCAGCGTGTCGAGCTCGGGCGGCGTCAGGTTGTCAAGGTTGGGGAGGCGCTTTGTCGTGACAGGGTGCAGGCCCGTGACGACCTTGCCCTCGAATAGCTCGATGAGGAGCTGATAGGGCCCGGCCCGGTCGTGGCAGGCCAGGAGGACGGCCGGCCACAGGATTGTGCGGACCTCCACAGGGCCCTCGCTCATCAGCGCCACGTCCCGGGGCGAGACCGGAGGCTTGATGACGGGCAAAAGCTCGACGAACTTGTCGACCCTCGAGAAAAAATCCTCCTGGGCCAGCATCTCGACGGCGTGCCCGCCGTGCTGGCTGCGGCGCGGCCGCACCGTCACGAACAGCGGGATGTCGACGACGCCGCAGACCAGCGCGCTGCCGATGGGGAGGTTCTGGATCTCGCGCTCCGAGGCCGCGGTGAGGCCCTCAACCGACGAGGAGACGGCCTTGAGGTCGTGGGGGTTGGTGACCTTGAGGATGATCTGGGTCGTGCACTGCGACAGGACGCTCTTGTCGACGCGGGCCGGGCGCTGCGACACGATGCAGAGGCCCAGGCCGAATTTTCGGCCCTCGCTGGCGATCGTGCGCAGGATCTTGCTGCACTTGGCCTCGCCGAAGCTGCGCTCGGGGCAGTAGTTGTGGGCCTCCTCCACCACAAGGAAGAAGGGCGGGACGCGGTTGAGCTTGCGCAGCTCGAAGAGGTCCTTGCAGACCTTGTAGACGAGGATCTCCTGGAGCTCGGGGTTGGTCCCCTTGAGGGAGAGGAGCGTGAGGACGCCGGGCGTCAGCAGCTCCTGGTAGGGCGTCGGCGTCTCCGAGAAGACCCCGATGTTCTGGAAATAGTCGACAAGGTTCATGATGCCCCACTTGGCGCTGGACTCGTCCTGCTCCAATTCAAGGAGGAGGGCAGAAAAGCTGAAGCGGTCCAATTTTTTGAGGGCGCTGTAGAGGACGCCCAGCTGCGTCCCCGAGAGCTTGCCGGGGAGGAGGTGGAGGAGCTCCTCCTGCGTAAGGGCAGAGGGCAGGCGCAGCGGCCGCCCCTCCTGCGAGACGCTGAAGGCGCGGACCTCGTAGCCCTTGGGCGCGACGCCGAAGTCCTTGGCCAGGGCGAGCTCCCGCCCGTTCGTGTTCGGGGAGGCCATTGTCCCATACTCACCATGCGGGTCGATGACGAGGACGGGCACCTTGCACTCCAGGATCTCCTCGAGCAGCACCCCGACCGTGTAGGACTTGCCCGCGCCGCTTTTCGCAAGGACCGCCACATGCGTCGTCAGGAGCTTCGAGAGGTCCATCCGGACCGGGATGGCGCGGCCCTCCAGCTTGCCGAGATAGCCCGTCCGCCTGCCCCCGTCTAGGCGGATGATGCTCGCGATGAAGGCGTCCTGCGCCTGGAGGACTTCGCTGGCCGCCTCGAAGGGCTCCCGAAGTGGCCGGACCTTGCCGTCCTTGTCGCGCGACCCGATGACGATGCAGGTCGCGACCATTTTGGAGGCGTCCCGCTCCAGCTCCAGGACCTGGCACAAGACCCAGTCGTAGGAGGGATGGTAGACCTGGACGTAGTCAAACTTCTTGATGTCGTGCTCAACGAGGAACTGGAACTCAGTCGTCGTGAACTTCCCCAGGATACGCCCGACAATCATGCCCAGGCAATACCTTCAGCTGGTTTTTAAGCCTTTGCTGCCCTCCGGGTGCGTTGAAAGTGTCCTTTGCTGGCCTTAGGGGCGAGGCCTGACTCGTTGCGAGTGCGGCAGGGACCGGGGGTAGGCCCCTTCGGGGTGGTCCCGCCAGCGGGTGCGACAGCGGGATGCCGAGCAGGCAACGAAGGCCGAGCGCAGCGAGATTCCGGACAGAGCCCTGCCCTCCTCCACTGTCCCCTTCCACTACCCTCCTCTACAATGCGGCCACCACCGTCAATCGTACACCGAATTGCTCAACCCGCTTGAAGTAATAGGGGCACAGGGGCATTGCGACTGTAAAATTTATAAATGCGGGCCCCATCCGCCAGGCCCATGGCCGAACCAGCCCCCTCCAAAGAGGAACAGATCGGCTTCCACAAGGGCGCTCTCAGCACGCTCTCCAAGGAGCGCCAAGAGCTGGCCAAGATCCTGGCCATTGTGGAGCAATTGATGCAGATGCACATCGCGGCCCTCAAGGACCTGGGCGTCGACCTGCAGGCCCAGGCAGAAGCGATGGCCAAGGCCAAGCAGAAGCCCATTGAGGACATCATCAAGTGAAGTCCGCCATCAATTTCTTTTGCCAAACATTTAAATAGGCCGGCTGGGCGCTCAAAACCATGCTGACGCACGTCATCTTCGACTACGACGGTACCCTGGAGAACTGGCACGTCTTCGAGGCTGCCGTCGACCGCAAGCTTGCCAAGGCCGTCCACTCACAGTTCGCCCTCGACGAAGAGGCCTTTCTCGGGGAGTGGCAGCGCATCAAGCGCCTCCACGTCCATCCCCAGAGCAAGCCCGAGGAATACAGCCGCGTCCTGTGGCTGGTGGAGGCCTTCGCCGCCTTCGGCACGCAGGCCCCCATCGAGACTGTCGACGCCCTCGTCAACGACTACTGGCGCTGGATAGAGGAGCGCGTCGAGCTCCAGCCCCACGCCACCGAAACGCTGAAGGCCCTCGCCAAGCGCTTTACGCTTGCCGTCTTCTCTGACAGCGACGGGAACAAGCCAACGAAGCTCCACCGCATCCGCAAGCTCGGGATTGAGCCCTACTTCGCGGCTATCTTCACCAG
>CAYUKJ010000082.1:0-5684 GCA_964445245.1 uncultured Methanosarcinales archaeon
GGCGCGGCCCCGGGCCTTGGCCTCAAGCCAGCGGCCGAGGAGGATGAAGACGACGAGGAATCCGGCGACCTCGTAGTAGAGGTGCGCGGCGTGCGGGTCGGCCCGGCCCGTCCAGACCTGGATGGAGACGGCAAGGCTGTAGAGGTAGGCGGCGCCGGTGCCTAGGGCGATGAGGGTGTCCATGTTGGCGGTCTTCGTCTTGGGCAGGGGCAGGACGCCGCGCGTGAAGAACTCTCGGCCCGCCACCATGATGGCGGTCGTGAGGAGGAATTCGATGAGGATGCGGTTCGCCTCGATCCCAGCGGGAAGCGCAAGGCCGACATGGGGCCCCATGACGAGGTAGAGGAGGGGGAGGCCGCAGATGAGTGCCGTCCAGAAGTTTCCCGCCGACACCCCTTCGGCGTGCTTGTGGTCGGTGTGCGCATTATCGTCGGCCGCTTTCGCGCGGTAGCCGACCTGACGGACGGCGGCCGTGAGGGCTGTGAGCGGGACGGAGCCGTCTTTTTGGACGAAGGCCTCGCGGGTCGCGAAATTTACGGTGGCCCCCTTCACGCCGGGGACGGCGCGCAGGGCCTTCTCGATGGTGGCGGCGCAGCTGGCGCAGTGCATGCCTTCGATGGCGAGACGTGTAGGCTGGCCGCTTGTGGCAGGGCGGGACGAGTGGGCGGCAGAAACCTCGTGGCCGGCTTGGTACGCCGCCGCTTCCGAGGGGGGGGCGTCCTTGTCACTTTGAAGATTTCGCGTCATCGAAGAGGCCAACTAGGAGGGATTAATAAATATATCGCAATCGTGATATATGAAAACTCATTTAAACTTCGGCATACTGCACCATGGCATGGTACGCGTCACCAACCTCCTCAAGCTCCACATTCTGCTCGCGCTCTCGAGGCGGGAGCAGCACGGCTATGAGCTCATCCGGACGGTCTCCACGGCCTCGGGCTCCAGCGTGGGGGCAAGCCAGGTCTACCCGTTCCTGGCGCAGCTCAAGTCGAAAAGATACGTGCGCGTCTCGAGGACGGGGGACCGCAAGATGAAGGTGTACGCCCTCACAGCCGAGGGCAAAAAGTACGTCACCTCCTTGCTGTCGCGCCTTGACGACGTCGTGGACTTCGCCCTCAAGAGCCGGCTGGTGAGCTGCGCGCACTGCGGCTGCGAGGTCTATCGGGGCAAGTACACCGAGCGCGTCAAGGGCAAGGTATTGCATTTCTGCTGCTGCCACTGCGCGCGCTCGTTCAATACCGCCCGCGCTAGGGTGCCCCAAAGAACCCGGGATGCATGGCGACAAGCATCCCCAGCGTGACCAGGAGGAGGAGCCCGATCGTGAGGGCACGCTTGTGCCGCTCGGAAAGGATCAATGGCAGCCTCCGCCTTTGCTGTCCTCTGCCTTAGGGGCCTCGCCCTTGTGGCCGTGCGTGTCCTTCATCATGAGCAGGTGCATCAGCGGGCACAGGACCACAAAGCCCCAGATGAGGTAGCTGCGGCTCCATCCGAGGCCGTACACGCCAACGGCAAGAATGGCGAGCGGGACTAGGCAAAGGGCGAGGTGCGCCCAATGGTTATGGCGCAGGGCCTTCCACTCCATGCTCAGACCCCAAGACCCTCAAGCGCCTCGGCGAGCGCCTCGTTGTTGAGGCCCATGCCGGGGTCGTCGAGCGCGAACCGGATGACGCCCCCCTTGTCGATGAGGAGGTAGGAGTGGCCGGGGTATTCGCCCTTGTGCATCGAGGACGCGACGAAGAGGGCGCCGTACATGGCCGAGACCCTTTTGTCCGTGTCGAAGAGGATGGTGGCGCTCCTGAGCTGCTTTTGCGAGGCCAGGATCTGGTCCCACTTGGACTTGGGGTCGACGACGACCGAGAGGACGGCCGCGTGGTCGTTGTTCAGGCGCTCGTCGTCGTTGAGCAGCTCCATCTGCTTCCAGCAGGAGGGGTAACACATGGCTCCCTCGTTGAAGAAAAGGAGAACGTGCTTGCCCTTGAACTGGCTGAGTGTTGTCGTGCTGCCCAGGCTGCTGGGGAGGGCGAAGTCCGGGGCCGTCTGCCCGACCGCGTTGGCGAAGTCGAATCGCTGCAGCGCGGGGTCTGGCGGCGGGGCCTGGCTATGGTGGCTGGACATGTCTGTGGCGCCACTGTGGTGGCTCGACATGTCGTCGGCGGGGGCTGGGACCGGAGGGGGCCGGACGGCCATGCCCGAAAACCCAGTCATGGTGCCCTCCTCCGGGGCCGCTTCCTTCGAGGTTCGGTTCAGCAGGACCCCGAAGACGAGTCCGACGGTGAATAGGGCGGCCATGAAGCCGATGAGGAGCGCACGGGGCATGTTCATCACCTATCTAATTTTTGATATATCTAAGGTTTTAAATATTTTTCGGATCAGCCGTCCATATGCCCCGGCTTGAAAAGCATCTGGGCAGAAGTGGGGAATGCCGGGGATGCGCAGAAACGTTTTAAAGGCGGCCGGGGGTCATCCCCCCGCATGGACCTTTCTGGGAAGGCTACCCTGCAGCTTCCAGGCCGATATGCAGATTGAACTGTTCCAAAGTCACCCGGAACAGGTCGAACAATTTGTTACGTCCAATGACCACATCAGTGAATCCGTTCAGCACATAAATAGGCACATCTTCCATAACCTCTCGCTGGCCCGAAAGGTCGACAAGTTCGAGATCAACCTGGCTTTCATACCCTTCTGCAGTCCCGCCGATTCCAGTCGTCGTCACGGCTGCCCCGCGAAATAATCCAAGCAATTCAGCGAAGACTTGCGGGATGACTGTCCTATCCGCCCCGGAATCGAGGAGGGCGAAGGCTTCAATAGCCGTTTGTGACGAAAGAAACCGCATGGCAATGCGTGGTCTATAAACGACCTCCCTTCCCGCGAATTCCTTATGAAAACGGAAGCTTAGCATGCGTACACCAATGCATCTTTTGGCGGCACTTTCACGAAAGAAACGTGCTCAAGGGCGCACAGCGCCTTCACCTTGGCGGTAAGTTTCATGAGGTCTTCATCTGCGGCCACGACGCTTTCGTCAGCAATTGCCACCCATTTCCCCTCGAAGCCTTCCAGAGTTTGATTGAGGTACCAGGAATAATTTGTCATAGAGAGTCTAGGCTGATGGGCTATATAAAACTATTGGAGGAGATGCCGGAACGATTCCGGGATGGCCCGGAATGATTATAAATCCTTAGATTGCCAATCCGGAATGCCCGGCTTCTTCCATGGCGTCAAGAAGACGGAAGCCCTCTCTTGGGCGCTTTATGACTTTGCTAACTCTTCCTATTCGTTGCTGATCCTTAGTTTCGTGTTTCCGATCTTCTACAAAGAGGCGATTGCCGGCCCAAAAGTCGGCGACCTGTATTGGGGGCTCATCACCAGCTTCTCCATCCTCTTGGGGGGGTTGGCCTCGCCCGTGATCGGGGCGATGGCGGACCATGACGCGCGGCGCAAGAGCAAGTGGGTCGTGTTTGCCTTGGCCTCGATGGCCGCGACCGGGGCGCTCTACTGGAGCGGGCCGGGCCTCCTGTTCTTCGCATCCGTGGCATTTATGGCCGCCAACTTCTTCTTCGAGGTTGCCCAAACCCTCTATGATTCATTCCTCATGCACGTGTCCTCGCCGCAGACTGCCGGTCGCATCTCGGGATTGGGGTGGGGGTTAGGGTACTTGGGCGGAGTCCTTGCGATGCTGGCGTTTCGGCCACTCTACGCCCAGGGATTTGCCGGACCGCACGAGTCCCTCTACAAGCTCACATTCCTGGCCACCGCCCTCTTCTTCTTTGTCTTCTCGCTTCCGGCTTTCCTGTTTATCTGGGAGAGTCCCGCCGCGCGGCACCGCCCGTCCTGGCCGGCATTGCTGCGCATCGGCATGCGGAACGTGGCGGTCTCCCTCCGCGAGATTCGGGCGCACCGCACAATCGCATGGTTTCTGCTCGCCTTCTTCCTGATGAACGACGCCCTGGTGACGCTGTTCGCCTTCATCTCCATCTACGCCCACGACACGCTGGGCCTCTCCTTGGGCGAGATCATTCCGCTCTTCATCCTCATCCAAGTCCTGGCGTTCCCTTGCACGCTGGCGGCGGGGTGGCTGTCTGACCGGCATGGCGGAAAGAAATTCCTGCTCATCGCGCTGGGGGTCTGGGTCTTCATCACTGGCGGCCTTGCCGCGGCGACGTCTAAACCGCTCTTCTACGCCCTGGGCATTCTTACTGCCTTTGTAATCGGCTCTTCTCAGGCCATCGCGCGCGCGTGGCTCTCGAAAATGATCCCACTGGAGCGCCGGTGCGAGTTCTTCGGGTTCAACGGCTTCGCCAGCAAGGTCGCCGCCACGTTCGGCCCCGTCCTCTTCGGCGGCATCTCAGTCCTCACCGGCAGCCAACGCCTCGCGATGCTGGCGCTTCTGCCGTTCTTTTTGTCCGCGGTCGCCATCTTCGCAAGAATCCCTGACGTAAAGCAGGACTGGCTTCCCTCCGGCTAGGCGGCGCCGTTCTTGAGAGATAATCAGGAATTCGGGGCGCTGTCCTCGCCGTAGAGCGCTTCCAGGTCCGCGGGAGTGGGGAGCATGCTCGCATGGATGTACTTGAGCATGATGTCGTCGAAGAACGTCTGCCCCGAGATGTCGGTGGGGACGAACGCCCTGTTCCGCCATTTCTTCCCGAGGTTCAGCAGCGCGAAGGTCTGGCAGAGCTCGTCGATATGGCCCATCGCCCAGGCATCGCCGAAGAGGTCCTGCGCGAAATATCGGATCCGGCCCCGGAGATGGGGGGAGAGGGCCGCGTACACGCCGGGGGGGACGATCGCGCCGACGAGCATGTCGATGGAGGAAGCCGCGGTGCTGGCGGGGGCCGAATGGGCCGTGGGTCTTGTCTCCGAGTGCGGCGTCCTGGCTGGCGTAGGGGACTGCTCCTTGACTCTCAGGTGGTTCAGGAAGCTCAGGTAGGCCTCGGTGTCGCGGATGATGTAGTCGAGGACGATTGGGGGATAGATGGCGGGCTGGAGAAGCCGGTTCGGGAACGTGGCCTGGGCGGGCGTGAAAGGATTCCGGTACGCCGCGGGGAGCGGGATCCCGCTGTCCGGAGGGAGGCGGTTGATCGGGTAGTTCAGGAAGCGCGGGTGAAAACCGAGGTAGGCCCGGCCCAGGTGCGGGTCGATGTCGTCGAGGGCGAGCGCGCGCTTGAGCTTGACCTCAAGATAGTCCCGGAACAGGCTTTCGACGGCGGCGGAAATCCGGAAGTAGAGGTTCTGGTATTCGCGCTGGGTCTGGCCTTCCGTCCTTGCGATGGCGGCGGTGAGGGTCTGCCTTGCGCGGCGCAGGTGGGGGTTCTTTATCGCAGCCTCGGCGACAAAGGACACGAAGGCGTGCCGCAAGGTGCGAAGCGGCGCCGCGGCATTGGGGACAGTGCGCCGAACGTCGAGGTCCGTGTCGTAGAGCGCTTGGTACGCCCTCGTCCATAGGTCCCCACGCTTTCCGCTCAGGAAGAAGTCCATGACATCCGGGTGCTGGAGGGCATTGGCCTGCTCGCGGGCCAGGGATGCCAGCGGGGACAAGTCGAGTCCTCCCAGGTCGTGCAGATACGCCGGAAGGTACCACGGCGCAAGTTCGTGGACGGACATGAGCGCCTCTTCGATGTCAGCGGAAATGATGAGGCGCTGGAGGTCATCCATCTCTGTTGCGGGGACGGCGGGAAGCTCGAGATACG
>CAYUKJ010000083.1:0-4828 GCA_964445245.1 uncultured Methanosarcinales archaeon
GGGGCCGGGGGACGAAAAACCTTTGGCTGGGGACGGGAGGTCTTGCGGCGGGATTTCATGGGCAGTCAGGGTCGAGAGGGCAGTTTTCGTAGTCGATGCAGGGTTCGCAGCGCCCGTCAGGCACGCAGCCGAGCGGACAGCGGGGGGCGCAGGCTCCGGCTTCGCATCGGCTCCCCATTGGGCAATCGACGGTGCTCTGGCAGGGGATGGGGGAGACGGGGGCGCGGATGACGGCGCCGGTAGGCGCTACTTCAGCATCTCGCGGGAAAATGGAGGCAAGGAAGCTTCCCACAAGCGCAGCTCCCAAGGCGATGGCGAGGAGGGAGGGTCTCATTCGCTGCAGGCGCCCCCTGCGCAGGGGCAGGGGACGACGACGGCCTCGATCCAGCCCTGGCGGCAGACGTATTCGATAAGCTCCTCTGGGGAGCGGCAGAAGTCCGCGACTTGGACGGTCTCTTCGGGGAAGGCACGGGGGACGCCGACTGTGGTGCCTGGCTGGTGGTTGGGCCGGAAGGCGTCGGCGTCCTCGTCGGCGCAGGCCACATTGTATTCCTTCTGGTCCGTGTAGGCGGCGCAGCCGGGGTCATCGGGGTAGTCCGCATATCCGTCCTCGTCGTTGTCGAGGCGGTCGTTGCAGTCGAAGGCGGGGCCGGCGATGTGGAGGGTCGTGGCGTAGGCGTTGTTGTCGTAGTCCGGCTCGTTATGGCCGAAGAAGAGCGTGAGTTCGTCGGCGCCGGTGTCGGCCTCATAGACGCCGGCGACGAGCTGGACAAGGAACGGGCCCACCTTGTTCGGCGTGAATGGGATCTCGAAGTCGAAGCTTTGGCCGGGGCCAAGCGGGGTGTCGCTGGTGTGGGTGCCGCGCATCTCTCCGATGCGGTAGGTGAACCCGGTGTAGGTTGCCGGGGCATCGCCCCGGTTGACGATGGAGAAGCGGACGGTGGCGCCTTGGAGGGCGGCCATGTCGCTTGGGCCTGGCGAGAAGCGGACATTGGAGGTTGCTAGGTCGGGTCCGATGGCTTGGGGGGCGGGCCGCTTGGCCGCAAGGAAGGCTTCGCCTCGGGGCTGGCAGGCTGCAAGAAGCAGGCCGAAAACCAACACGAGGATGAGCGCGCGTTCCACCGCTCCGTCCCGTCCTACCTCAATATTTAAAGGTTTCCCTCAGCAGGGGTGCGTTGAAAGTGTCCCTTGCTGGCCTTAAGGGCGAGGCCTGACTCGAAGCGAATGCGGCAGGGACCTGGGGACGGCCTGTACGGCCCGAAGGGTCGTACATCCCAGAAATGCCAAAGGCATTTCTGTGGGACCTTCGGGGTGGTCCCACCCACACCTGCGACAGAGTGAGGCCGAGCAGGCCAGCAAGGGCGAGCGCAGCGAAGCTTTCAACGCATCCCCTTAGCAGCCCCTTGGGGTTCCAGAATCCGGACTTTGGCCCCGCCTTCTGGCTGGACCGAGTCAAGCGCATCGGCATAGTCGTGGAGGCGGTCCAGGATGCTTTTAAGGTAATAGCGGATGACGTGCTCCTCCAAGATCTTTGAGAGGGGCAGGCCTTCCCGGATCCGGTACGTGTTCTCCCGCTTCTCCACCAGGAAGAGGGACTGCAGGCGCAGGAGCTGGCGGCGGATGTTGGAGGGGGCAAGCCCGGCGGGGGGCAGGTGGTGGGCCTTGCGGCTTTCGCCGGCGAGCTGCTCAACCTCCTTGGAACTGAGGGTTCCCCCTTTGTGGGCGAGAAGGACGTGCAGGACGTCGACGACGATGTCGCGGGAGTCGCCCGGCTGCAGGAGCCCCAAGGAAAGGCAGAACTTGCGGACTAGCTCGCGGCCCTTGGCGCCGGGCGGTTCGTACTTGCGCAGCGTGATCTCGGCAAGGGGCGTGTCCTTGGCGATGGTGGGCATCGGCACTCGCTGGTATTGGGGTTTAATAAATTTTGGCTTCCTTACCGATATGTGGGCGAGAACGGACGGAGATTTTCAGTCTCGGCTAATTCCTCGAGGCGACGATAGGACAGGTCGTCCATTTTCGAAAGCGGGCCCCGAATCTCGGCCTCCACGCCGGGGAGACGCGAACGGATCTTCCGAAAGCGGTCTTGAATCGTCGCGTAGTGCTTCAGCTGGGCCAGGTCGCGGCGGGCGGCGAAAGGATCCTCGTACTCTCCGTGTTGGCCCCAGATCCCGTAGTATTCCCGAAGCGTCAGGTCAGGGCTGCGGGGCGGGCCGAACGCGTGGTAAATCGTGAAATGCTCCCAGCGGCCATAGTTCTCAGGGAGGCGGTCGCGATGAAAGGATTCCCACCGGCGGCTGTCCGCTCGGATGTGGGGATAGGCGAAGACGACACGGCTTCGGGTTTCCGCCATGGCGTCCATGAAGTCTTCCAATGAGGGGGACTGGTTTGGCAGGCGGAAATTGTAGATGATCCGCAGGAAATTGAGCCCGTCTTGAAGCGCCATGTCTGCGGGGGAGCCGAGGGCGGGATATAAGGCTTTTGCAGGGGCGCGAAGAGTGAGCGGGATTCTTTCCAGAGAGGTTATAGCAAATCGCAATGATCTTTGAACTTTCTGCTAGCGATTTGCTATTCTAGCGAATCTCGGACCTGTTCAAGTATTAACGAGATTCGCTATTAGCCTGCCTTGCGGAGCCGGACCTTGACATCGAAGTCCTTGATTTTTCCGCCGGCCTCGTGCGCGTAGTCGCCGTCGGCGGCGCCGATGAGGAGGCGCTTGGCCCCGACTTTTTGGGCGATGTCGCGCTCGTGCGCGGCCAGGAGCGGGTACGCCGTCTCGACGGCTGCCTCGATGCGGTCGGCTTTCGTGAGGCCAGCGTCCTTTCGGAGCTGCTGGAGGCGCCGGGTGACTTCGCGGGCGAAGCCCTCGGCCTCAAGCTGCTCGTCGAGGGCGACGTTGAGGAAGACGAGGCCCTCGTCGAATTCGGCGAGGCTCCAGCCGGCAGCCACGCTTTTGGTAATGGTGAGGTGCTCGGCCGTGATCATCACGTCGCCGGAGAGCTTGAATTCCTTCTTGTCCTCGGCCACTTGCTTGGCGAGCGCTTCCTTCTGGGCTTCGATGAGATTGATGACGTCCGCTGTCTTCTGGCCGAACGTGCGGCCCAAGGCCCCATAGTCTGGCTTAATCGCGTAGGTGACCGGATGAGTGCCGAGGGAGAGCGCCTTGAGGTTCGCGTGCCGGCAGACGAGGTCGCTGAGGGATTTGACGGCGTCTCGTGTTGCGGCGTCCTTCGTCTGGACGATGGCCTGGCGGCAGGGCCATCGGACGCCAAGGCCCGCCTTGTCGCGGGCGGCCAGGATGGCGGTCACGACGCCGCGCACGCGGGCCATCTGGGTCTCGAGGCCTTCGTCGACGCGCTCGGGCTTGGGCCAGGCCTCGAAGTGGACGGCGCGGCCGGCAAGGTCGTGGTAGAGCTCGTCGGCGACAAACGGCGCAAGCGGAGCGAGGAGTCTGAGGAGCCGGTCGAACGTGTAGGCGAGCGTCGTCTTGGAGGCGTCGTCGTCGCGCTCGCGGACGAGCTTGATGTACCACCGCGACAGATCCTCGTTGACAAAGGCGATGAGGGCGGCCACGAAGCGGTTGTATTCGTGGGCGTCAAGGGCGGCGCCGGCCTCCTTGGCAAGCGAGTTGACGCGCGAGGCCATCCAGCGGTCCTCGGCCTGGAGCCGGACTTTGCCCAGGTCGGCGCGGAAGGGCTTCTTAGGGTCGGCCCGGATGGCCTTGGGCGGGCCAGCTTGCCGGGGCGGGGCGGCGGCGGTGCCGATGGGCGAAGGCCCCCGGGCCGTGATGAGGGGGCGGGCGAAGGCGTAGGCGTTCCAGAGCGTGTTGAAGAAGGGCTGGATCGTCTCCTGGAAGATTGTCTTGCCGAATCGGATCTGCTCGCCGAGGGGGCAGACGCAGAGGGCGGCGCGGACGGCGTCTACGCCGGCCTCGTTGAAGATCTGGTCGGGGACTACGATGTTGCCCTTGGACTTCGACATTTTTTCGCCGGAGTCGTCGCAGAGGATGCCGCCGACGGCGACGCTCTTGTAGGCCGGCTTGTTGAAGAGGACCGTGCTGAGGACGTGCATCGTGTAGAACCAACCCCGGGTCTGGTCGAGGGCCTCGACGATGAAATCGTACGGGTGCGCCCGCGCGAAGGCGGCCCTGTTCTCGAAGGGGTAGTGGAACTGCGCGAAGGGGGCGCTGCCGGAGTCAAACCATGTGTCGATGACTTCCGGTGTGCGTTTCATCGCCTGGCCGCACTGCTTGCAGGGCCAGCTGAGCTTGTCGACGGTCGTGATGTGCAGGTCCGTGATGCCCTTCTTGCCCGACAGCCTCTCGAGTTCGGCGATGCTGCCGGCGGCCTGCTGCGCGCCGCACCGGCATTTCCAGACAGGCAGGGGTGTGCCCCAGAACTTGTTGCGCGACAGCGCCCAGTCCTTGGCGCCTTCCAGCCAGTTGCCGAAGCGCCCGTCCCGGATGTGGTCAGGATGCCACTGGATTTTCTTGTTGTGCGCCAGCAGGTTTGGGATCAGGCTGCTGACCCTGATGAACCAGGCCTCCATCGCGTAGTAGATGAGGGGGGTGGCGCATCGCCAGCAGAACGGGTAGCTGTGCGTGACCTCGTAGGCGACAAAGACCTTGCCCTCCTCCTGGAGCTTCTTGATTATGAGGGGGTCTGCCGCCTTGACGAAGAGCCCGGCGAAGTCGGGAACGTCTGCGGAGAAGGTGCCGTCCCGGTTGACGGGGTGGATGAAGGCGACGCCGTGCTTTCGGTTTTCCTCGAAATCGGCTTCGCCGTAGGCGCTGGCCTGGTGGACGATGCCGGTGCCGTCCTCGGTCGTGACG
>CAYUKJ010000083.1:4838-5530 GCA_964445245.1 uncultured Methanosarcinales archaeon
GCGAAGTAGGGGAAGAGGGGCTCGTATTTCTTGCCGACAAGTTCGCGCCCCTTGACGGTCCTGAGGATCTGGGGGGCGTCGAAGTGGCGGGCGACGCGGGCCTTGGCGACAAGGTAGGTCTTGGGCCTGCCGTCGGGCTCCTGGACGGCGGGGTCGCGCACGTAGCAGTACTCGAGGTCGGGGTTGACGGCCAGCGACACGTTGCCGGGGAGCGTCCAGGGCGTCGTCGTCCAGGCAAGGGCGTAGGCGTCCTCGTCCGCGAGCTTGAACTTGACGGTGATGGTGAGCTCCCTGATGTCCTCGTAGCCCTGGGCGACCTCGTGGCTGCTCAGGGGCGTCTCGCAGCGGGGGCAGTAGGGGACGACCTTGTAGCCCTCGTAGAGGAGGCCGCGCCTGTGGATCTCGGCGAGGGCCCACCAGACGCTTTCCATGTAGGGCGTCGACATCGTGGCGTACGCGTTCTCCAGGTCAAGCCAGAAGCCCAGGCGCTCCGTGTTGCGGTTCCAGTCCTGGATGAAGGTGAAGACGTCGCGCCTGCACTCCTCGATGAAGCGCTCGACGCCGTACGCGACGACGTCTTTCTTCGAGTTGAGCTTCAGTTTCTTCTCGACCTGGACTTCGACGGGCAGGCCGTGGCAGTCCCATCCGCCCTTGCGCGGGACGGTGTGGCCCTGCATGTACTTGTAGCGGCA
>CAYUKJ010000084.1:0-5432 GCA_964445245.1 uncultured Methanosarcinales archaeon
CTTGGGCGCGGCCGGTTGCGGCTGCGACGGTGACGCGGAGGGGCCGGCTCGGATGCCCGGATCCCAGCAGCTTCGTAAAGCCCAGCTTGGTCAGATTGACGGCGACTTTGCCGGCCTGCTCGGCGGCCCGACCGTCCTTGAGCCAGTCGGGCAGGCGCGCCTCGAGGCGGCGGAGGCTGATGGCGCGCGCCTCCAGCTGGTTTTTGGGCGTGAAGCCGTGCTTTCCGTAGTACTCCTTGTCGGCCCAATAGCTGGGCTTTTTAGCGTCGCCGCGCTTGCCGCTGCCAGCGTTGCCGCGGCCGCCCCGGTTGCCGGCGCCGCGGTGCTTTTTCATGGCGCCCCAGCCGTGTGTGTGGCTTCCGCGCTGGCGGCTGCTCTTCTTGCGTCGGAATGTCATGGGGCCTCCTTAGAGCATGCGGGTGATGAGGTCGTTGATGTCGGCGCCCCAGTAGCCGAGGGCGCCTCCGGCGCCGGCGCCGACTTTGACGCCCTTGCGACCGAAGCCCTTGCGGGGCGGACTGAGGTGGTAGACTGGGCCCTCGCCGCGGGCCTTGCGCAGGGCTGCGCGCGTCTCCGGCGCAATCTCGCCCCAGGCCACGTAGCCTGCGGCATGCCTGCACATGCCGCGGGCAGCGTCGGTGTCGGGAAGCAGGCGCGCGGTGTGCTTGCGGCCCAGGCGCATGATTCGCAGCGTCGTTCGCTGGTCCTGACGGCAGCCGATGGTGCCGCGGACGAGGATGACTGCCAGCAGCGGGGCGCCTTCGGGGGCTGGCTGCGTCTTACTGCCGCCGGAAGGGGGGGCGGGGCGGGGCGCGGCTTTTTTGGTGTGCTCCGTCATGGCGTGTTCTCCTCGGCGGGCGGGGCCGCGTCAGCGGGGGCGGGAGTGCTGGCCCCCTCCAGGATGGAGAGCGCTGATCGGTCGCGCTCATGGACTTTGGTGAGGCAGAGCTGCCGCAGCGCGTCCTCGAGGGCGCCCATCAGGTTCATCTTGTTGCGGGTCTGGCCGCGGCTCTTGGACCAGACGTCCTTGATGCCTGCCAGCGAAAGGACCTTGGCGCATTCCTTCTCGACGCAGAGGCCCTTGCCCTTGGGGGCTGGCTTGAGTGTGATGCGCACCGAGCCGCATTTGCCGGTGACGGCAAAGGGGATGCTGTGGGGGGTGCCGCAGTTGCACTGCCAGCTGCCGCAGCCCCGGCGTATCTTGAAGAGGTTGAGCTTGGCCTTGCGCAGCGCCTTCTCGCGGGCCGGCACGGTCTCCTTGGACTTGCCGTAGCCGATGCCGAGGTGGCCGTTGCGGTCGCCGACGACGGCCAGCGTCGAGAACTTGGGCTTGTTGCCCTCCTGCGTCTTTTTCTGGGTGGAGCGGAAAATGCGGCGCTTGCCGCCGCCGAACTTGCCCTTGGCCTGGCCGATGAGGAGGAGATCGCTGTCCAGGGTGAGGAGCTTGTCGGCGATTTCGGGCTCCATGAGCCGGACGCCCTGGTCGAGGATGTCATCGATGGCGAGGATCTGGTTGTCCTTCACGAGGCGGCCAAGCGCCGTCTTGGGCTTCCAGTCTTCAATGCGCAGCGGGGCGGGGGTGGGGGTGTAGGGAGTCATTGGAGCTTGTCGATGGCGGCCTTGACGGCCGCGATGGTTTCGGGAAGGGCTTGGAGCCGGACCGTCTACGCGAATTGGGGCGGGCGGGCGCGGGCCGCGTAGGCGACGATGTGGTCTCCACGCAGGCGCTCCGGGGAGGGGAGGACGGCGGCGTCGGCCGGAATCTGGAGGCCTGCGTCCTGGGCGCCTTTGAGCAGGGCGTAGATGCGGCTGCCGCGGACGGGCGTGTGGAGGCCGAGGTCTACGATGGCCCTGGCGGCCCCAGTGGCTTTCGCCTTGCGGCCCAGCAAGTAGCCGGTCAGGTAGGCGGCCGGCAGGTTTTTGGCAGAATAGGCCCAGCCAAGCTTCTCAAGGGCCTTTGAGGTGACGCCGAGGAGGACGCGGTCGCCGTCGGGCGCGTAAGTGATGAGCTGGGCGACGAGGTGCTTATTGGTCTTGCGCAGGGCGAGGCGGGGCGCGTGGCTCTTGAGGAGGGCGAGGCGCTTCTTGTAATTCGTGCGGCCTTCACGCTTGCGGCGGTACTGGACGAAGGTTTGGGCGTTCATTGGCTACTTGAGGAGCGCGTGCTCGGACAGGAATATCTTGATGTGGCGGCGGCTGCGGAAAAAGCCGCCTTTCGCCTTGCGGTAGACGTCGGTGAAGGTGGCTTTTGAGATCCGCTGCGCGGCCTTGAGGTCGAGGAGGTATGTGCGCTGGGCGCGGATGCGGCGCATCCAGACCTGCTTGTCCGGGAGGCGCGAGTTGGAGGAGCCTTTGCGGCTGCCAAGGCCCTTGCGCAGGCCCTTGGCTCGCTGGCGGGCGAGCTTGCGGGCGCGCACGCGGCTGGGCCGGCGGGCCGGGAGGGCCGAGATGAGGCCGGCACCGATGAGGCCGCGGATATCGCGCTTGGTGATGGCGTCCTTTAGCTCGGCGGCGTGGGCGGGGTCAAGGCGGACGCGCTTTGGCGCCACGCGCATGACGCTGGCGGCAAGCTTGCGCTGGACGCGGAGGTTCATTGGGGGCCTCCGTCCTTTTTGGTGAGGATCTTGTCCTGCTCGCGCTTGTCCTCCGCCCTCTTCTCCTCCTCAGTCTTTTCGGGCAGGGGAGCGGCCGCATCGGGCTTGGGCGCTTCCGCTTTTTTGGCCTCCTTTTCGCGCCGGGCGGCTTCCTCCTTCTTCTTGGCCTTTGCGTCCTGGCTACGATTTTGACGGGCGGCAAACTCATCGGCCAGGCGCCTGCGCGTGGCGGCCGCATCGAGGTTGAGGACGGTGTGGCCTGCCTTGTCAGCGGCCTCCAGGACTGCCAGGCGCGCCTTGGCGCCCAGCGCGCCTGCGACGAGGAGCGTGGATTTGGGCCGAAGGCCGCGGAGCTTGGCGGGGCTTGTGATGTGAATGACGGGCTCCCCATCGGGGCCCGCATGGCGCAGGGCGCGGGGGGAGCGGTAGCCCATATCGACTGAGGGGCCGTACCCCCGGAAGGCATGGCGGCGCTTGTTGTGGATGCCGCGAGGGCGGCGCCAGGCAGGTTTGATGCGGACTTTCTTGTTCGCGTTGTGGCGGGCAAAGGCCGGCTGGCGGGCCTTCTGGACCTTCTTGTGGGCGAGCGGCGCTCTCATGAGAGGCCCTCCCCGTCTTTTTCGATGATGTAGATGCCGTCCTGGAAGATGCGGCGGTCATAGCCGGGCCGCCGGGTGAGCTGCTCGATGGAGGCGGCGCACTGCGCGACGGCGTCGAGGTCTATGCCGCTGACTTCGACCGTGGAGCCGTCGACCTTGACGGCGACGCCGGCCGGCAGGGCGAGGGTGCGGGGGACGGCTTCGCCAATGAAGTTTTTGATCTCCAATGCCTGGCCCTTGACGGCCACGGCCATCGGGAAGTGGCTGGCACAGATGCGCAGGCGGTACGTGTGGCCCTCGGTGACGCCCTTCAGGTAGTTGCGCAGGCGGGCGAGGGCCGTGAAAAGCTGGCGCTTTTCGCGCTGTGTCGCGCGGGGGCAGGCGAGGACAACGGCCCCGCCGTCTAGGGAGACCGTGATGCCGGGCGGAACGAGGGACTTGGAGAGGGCGCCCTTGGGCCCGGAGAGCGTGACGGTCCGACCGGCGAGCTGGACGGCGACGCCGGGGGGCACGGTGAGGGTGTCTTTGAGGGCGGTGTGCATGGGGTTAGTAGCAGTAGCTGATGAGGCGGCCGCCTAGGCGGTGCTTTTTTGCCTGCGCAGCCGGCATCAGGCCCTGGGTCGTGCTCACGACGATGAGGCCGAAGCCGCGGGCCGGCAGGAAGCGCCGCTCCCACTTCTCGTAGTCGGCGGCTTTGACCGCGAAGCGGGGCTTGATGACGCCTGTCTTGTTGATGGTGCCAAGCAGGTTGATCTGCAGGGTCGCGCCTTTGACGTCCGGCTCTTCCTCGAAGCTGCCGAGGTAGCCGTGCTGCTGCATCAGCGCGAGCACCTGCTTGAGCAGCACCGACGAGTTGCGGGTGCGCAGTTGCGGCTTGCCGAGCTGGTCGTAGTTCTGGAGGCTGGAGAGGACGGCGGCGAGGGGGTCGTTTTGGGTCATGGGATGGGTGCGGAGGTTCAGTTCAGTTGAATTTCTTGAAGCCGAGGCGCGGTGCTGCCTCGCGGAAGCATTGGCGGCACAAGTCGATGCCGTACTTGCTGACGTGCGCCCCGGTGCGCCCGCAGCGGACGCATTTTTTCGTGATTTCGCCGAACTTGCGGGGTCGGGGCACGTTGTGCTTCTGCCAGCGGCGGTACTTGCCGGGCTTGTGCCGGATCTGGACGAGGACCTTGTCGTAGCTCGAGGTGGTCATGGGGCCTCCGGCTCCTGGATCTTGACGTGGAAGCAGGCCTTCATGAACTCCATGGCATCCTGGTGCGTGATGCGGTGCGCCGGCCCGATGTGGCGCTTCATGATCTTGCGGCGCTTGATGCGGAAGCCGGGCCGTTCGAGTGTCACCGAGGCTTGGAAGCCCATGATGCCGATGTCAGGGTCGTACTTGGCGTTGGGGACGTCGATGTATTCGGGGACGCCGAAAGAGATGTTGCCGTGGTCGTCGAAATTGGAGGGGTCCAGGGTGTGCTCCTTGGCGGCCAGCAAGCGGGGGAGGAGGCCTTCGGCGGCGGTCTTTCGCAGTGTGAGCTTAGCCCCGATGGGCAGGCCGGGGCGGAGGCCCCAGCCAAGGATGCGCTTTTGGGTGATGGTCTTGACGGGCGGCCGGCCGGCCAGCTGGGTGAGGAGCTTGACGCCCTTCTCGAGCTTGGCCTGCTCCTTGCCTGCCCCGATATTGAGGGTCAGCTTCTCGATCCGGATCTCGCGCATCCTTTGGGTCATGGGAGTGCAAGCGCAAAGGCCTTTTTTGTCTGGATGCGGCCGTGCGCGGTGGTGAGTGTGATTGTATCGCCCTCAAGGGCGTCGACGGTCCCGTGGTGGCCGATGTGGCGGCCCCCGTAGAGGAGGACGGCCTTGCCGGGCCCCAGGGGGAGGTGGGCCTTGACGGACTGGGAGGGCACCGAGAGGAGGAGCGAATCGCCGGTCTTGTAGGGGGCGGCGGCCGCGGCGTCGAGGCGAAGCGTGCGGCCGTCAAAGCAGTTCACGGTGATGCGGCCGCCTTTGGCGTAGGTCTTGTCCATGATCTTGGTGAGCTTGTCTGCGGCCTGGGACTCCGGTACGCGCTCGAGGGTCAGCTTGCCTTTTTCGTCGAAGGTGAGGCGGGCGGCCAGCTTGAGGGCCGGCACCGCGATGATGTCCAGAAAGCCCACGGGGAAGCGGGGGTCTTTCCTGTCGACGCCGTTGACAAGAACTTCTGTTGTCGCCTGGATGGTGCGGACCTCGCGCAGCGTCGAGCCGAGGCGGAGCA
>CAYUKJ010000085.1:0-5371 GCA_964445245.1 uncultured Methanosarcinales archaeon
CAGTACCGCGGCAGCTTCGGGGGGTACTACGACAAGCCGACCCCGGTCCGTCGCGAAGACGGCACAGAGGCGCCGGCCGAGTGGCCTGTGCCCGACTTCGACACGCTCCTCCTCATCCCTGCCCCGGACCGGAACGTGCCGGCCTACATGAGCTACTCCGAGTGCACCGGGGTGGCGGCCCAGCAGGCGAAGTTCCGGATCCCGCTCACTTAACTAGGCACCAAGGCGGGTCTTGCGGGCAAGATCCAGATTGAAGCAGAACTTCCGGGCACTCCAAAGCCCATATCTAGGGTGTTGCGCCCGGTTCTTCAGCAAGGGGGAATTCGTTTTGGCGGGGATAGAGCGCCTGCTTGGTCTCGACGGCTATCTCCAGGAGGCGCGCAAAATCATTCTGGCGAGGGATTCCCGGCACCGTGACATGGACCGTGAGCTCCCGCACTTCGATGAGTGGCGGCATGGGATAGGCGGGCCGCTCCTCGATGAGCGGGTCCAGCCGCTGGACGAGCGAAGGCGGAAACCACCGAAGCACCGCGTCAAGCTCGGTCGAGCTCAGCGTCCAGACCCGGCCGGAAGGGGCGCGCAGCTCAATCGCGAGGTATTGGGGCGCCGAGCGGGAAAGGACGCGGTCTTTGGCGCCGATTTGGAGCAGGAATTGCGGAAATCCATGCCCAGACTGGGCTTCGATGATGACCGAGATCATCCGGCTCTTGGACGGGAGGAGGGACAGCGTGATTTCGGCAGCGATGCCCCGCTCGCCGCGCAATGACCATTCATAGGCCGTGCTCTCGAACTTCGAGAGCGGCACGCCAAGCAACTTGTGCAGGACTTGCCGCGCGGGGTCCGCGCTGGCCAGCGGCGCAAGGCCCGGCATGGCGCCCAGCGAGCTTCCCGTTTTCCTCGGATTCCAGCCCCAGTTTCCCATGATGGTACTGCCGCGGCCTTGCTTAATAAAGGTTTTCCCGATAACTGCCAGAATGAGAAGAGGCGGAAGGAGTGCCGTATCGCACGCATGTTGCAGTAAATTGCTCGAGAAATATTTTTTTTAAAGAAAATAGGAAATATTAAAAAAACGAGAAGAAAATATCTAATTCACGATCTCGATGTCCAAAAAGTCGCGGACCCGCTTCGATTCGGCGACGCGGTGGCGCTCGTCGACCTTGCCCAGGATCCAGGGCGACTTGACGCCGGTGATGATCGTCAGCACGGAGATCTTGCCTTTGAGGGCGTCGTTGATGCGGGCGCCCCAGATGACGTTGGCGTCCTCGTCCATGCTCTGCGTCACGAGCTCGCCGACCTTGTTGACGTCGTCAAGCGTCATGTCGGGTCCGCCTTCGACATGGATGATGGCGCCGGTCGCGCCCTCATACGAGATGTCCAGCAGCGGGTTAGCCAGCGCTCCGTGGACGGCCTCCTGGACGCGGTTGTTCGTGTCGGAGAAGCCGATGCCGATTGCGGCGACGCCGCCGTCCGTCATGACGGCCTTGACGTCGGCGTAGTCGAGGTTGACCAGCGAGGGCACGGCGATGATCTCGACGATGCCCCGGATCATCGTGGCGATCAGCTCGTTCGCGACGGCGAACGCCTGCTGCACGGGCAGGTTCCCGGCGATCTGGACGAGGCGGTTGTTGTCGATGACGATGACGGTGTCCGAGTAGCGGCGCAGCTGCTCCAGGCCCAGCTCGGCGCGGTCGATGCGGGCGCGCTCGATCTTGAAGGGCATCGTGACGGTGCCGATGACGATGGAGCCGATCTCCTTGGCGTACTGCGCGATGACATGCGCGGCCCCGGTCCCGGTGCCGCCGCCCATCCCGGCGCAGACGAAGACCATGTCGGTGTTGCGCAGCTCCTCCTTGATGACCTGGGAGGTCTCCAGGGCGGCTTTCGTGCCCTTTTCAGGGAAGCCGCCGCAGCCAAGCCCCTTGGTGAGGTCCTTGCCGATGAGGAACTTGCGGTCGGCCGAAATCGTGTCAAGGTGCAATTTGTCCGTGTTGCACGCGACGACTTCTGCGCCTTGGATGCCTTTGTTGTAGAGCCAGTTCACCATATTGGAGCCGGCCCCGCCGACCCCAATGACTTTTATCCGGGCCTGGAAAGTTTCCATAGTCATCACCTAACTGTTGTCGCTTGTTTTCCCTGTATTCCCAGGAAAATGTGCCCTTTTTCAAGTATTCTGATATATAAATCTTCCTATTTCTATACAAATTAGTATACTAATTAAATTCAGTAACTAATTAACTACTTAATCATCATTCATTGTCTGGTTGAGGCACAATCGGTTGAACACGCGTCACCCGCAGCGCCCCTCTCCCATCGGTTCGGCCTTCGAATTCATACACGTCACCCTTCACGAGGGGCGTCTTCGTGTCAAGGTACAGGGTGAGCGCAGACATGGGACGCACACTGGCTCTAAGAAAGCCGGGGCGTGATTCGACACTCACGACTTGCGCGCGGATGCGGACCGCAGCTTCCTCTTCAGCAGGCAGGATGGCCACTTCGGGAGGGGGCATCGCGCGCAGGAGCACAGCAAGGCCGGCCAGCCCGACGAGGGAAAGGAGAAGCGCCAAGCCCAGCAGGACGCGGTCGTGCATGCGGCCTCTGCAATCATTTCGGGTATTTATGCGTGCGCCCGGTCTTGCCGGAGGGGTTCCGGGGCGGTCCGGAAACTCACTTGGCTTTTTGCCAGATCGCTGCCAGGAAGAAGATGATGCCGATCAGGAAGAGCACGACGAATAAGGCGATCAGGAAATTGAGCGAGGAGAAGGGCCGGTCGGCCCTACCGTACAGGATGCGCGGATCTCCCATACCAGAGCCTTTTACTCCCATATATAAAAGTGTTTAGCTTCTTATCCGTGGAAAATAATTACCCGAAGCTCCGCTTCAAGATGAAGGCGAAGATGTATATGACGAGGATGAAGAAGAGGACGATCGCGAACAGGATGCCCATGTATGGCATGAGCGATTCCTGCGCCCGAGTGCTGTACGCGAAGCCCTCACCTCCTTCCATTCCAATGCCGATGCGCTGTGAGTTTTTATATTTACTCATTCCTCGCCCAGGAGGGCTCAGTAGCGAATGTATGTGGGAGCTGCTTGGCAGGGTCTGCCTGCGGCGTGGACGCTCTTCCAGACCCTGCTCAGCGCCAAACGCGGCCGCGACAGCACGTCCCTGGCCGCAGCCCCCTTGCCCTTTTGCCACCAGGCTGCCCATGAGTAATATTTAAAAATCGCCGGGTAAACCGGTAAAAATGCCTCTTGCCCCGGAGAAGGTCCCGCGCCATGTGGCCATCATCATGGACGGCAACCGGCGCTTCGCCCGGCACCTCATGCTCAAGCCCTGGATGGGCCACGAATGGGGCGCCAAGAAGTTTCAGCAGGTCCTTGACTGGTGCCGCGAGCTGGGAGTCCGCGAGCTGACCGTCTACGCCTTCTCCATCCAGAACTTCGGGCGGCCCAAGGAGGAGTTCGACTACCTGATGAACCTCTTCCGGAAGGAGTATGGCTCCTTCAAGGACGATCCGCGCATCTATGAGCACAAGATCCGCATCAACTTCCTAGGCCGCCTCGGCATGTTCCCGGACGACATCCGGGCCATGATGCGCGACCTCATGGAGCGCACGCAAGCCCACGACCGGTACGTCATCAATTTCGCGATGGCCTACGGGGGCCGCGAAGAGGTCGTCGACGCCGCAGTCCGCCTCGCCCGCGAGATCAAAGAGGGCACGCTTGATGCCGAGCAGATCAACGAGGCAGTCTTCGAGCGCCACCTCTACACGCGGTCAGCGCCCGACCTCGTCATCCGGACCGGCGGCGATCACCGCACGTCCAACTTCCTCATCTGGCAGGCCAACTACGCGGAATGGATCTTCCTCGACAAGACATGGCCCGAATTCGAGAAGGAGGACTTCGAGCAGTGCCTGGCCGACTATGCGGACCGGGAGCGAAGGTTTGGGAAGTAGACTTAATAGGGACGTGAAATGAAAACTTCTTACGGAACGATCATCAGGGACGGGAAAGCCGTTCCAGCAACGTTTCACCACTACTAGAAGGAGGCATCCTATGCACGACTATGCGCTCCGCCGGCGGATTACTGGCTCAGTGAACTGGAGGGGGACATCTGCGTCGCCCTGGTGCCCAGGGAAACACGTCAGATCACAGTGAGGATGTTGCCGGCGACCAAGGGAACGCCGCCTGCACCCACCTTGGACGACGTGATCGGGCAAGACGAGGCAGAATCTACACCGCCTTGACCCCTAGGACAGAAGTGTTGCAGCTGTCTTGTCCCCCGGAGGGAGAAACCTGGGCTAGACTGGGCGAGATGGAACCTCCAGGCGAGATGGGCCCGCCAACCCTTGGCGGCAAGCGTCTCGAAAGAAAAGCATTAAATACTGCTGCTCGCGCAGAAGTCCGCATGGGCAAGATTCTTGAGGTGCTGATCGCCAGCATCGGCCGGCTCAACAAGTTCGTCAGTGCCCAGTTGCCCGGACAGTACGCGCAAGGTCTATCCGCCCCGGTGGGGATACAGGGCGATGCCCTCGCCGGGCCCATCGCCGAGCAGATGAAGGCCTTTCTGCAGCGCGATGTAGGCCTCCACGGCAACTATGAACCCGATAAGCAGTATCGCCGGAAGCTGCCGGACTTCTTGAAAGGCATGGAGGCCCTGTTGCGTTGCCTCCGAAGCGCCTGGGAATTGGATTCGCCAAGGAACCCCACCAGAGACGAACTGCAGAAGGCAATTGCCGCCTTGGAAGCCGCAGACCAAGAAATTGTGAGGCTGGAGAAACAATCCTGGCTCGTGCTCAAGCCGATGCGCGAAATGGTCAAGGCCGCGAAGGCCGAGATCACAGCAAGGGCCAGGTAACCGGCACCCGGCAACTCTATGGCGCCCCCCTTGCGCAGAAAAGGCCCTACGCCGCCTTGAACTTGGCCGCGAAGTCCTTGTTCTTCTTCTCGAGCCGGGCGCAGGCGGCCTTGACGGCCTCGCGGGGATTCCCCGCCTTGGTCTCGACAATCAAGCGGGGGATGCCGATGAGGGGGTGGGCGATGGCATAGGTTGCCACATTGACGTCCTTGTCGTTCCACAGCTCTGCCTTGAGGACGTTGCAGAGCGTGTGGTCAGCCCCCTTGAGTTCGAAAACGAGGCGGGTCTTCGTCTCTTCAAGAACGTTCATCTGCATAGCGTTCTGCGAACCGGGGGCCGTTTATAAAGGTTTTGCCAGAGGGATGGGCACAACTCTTGGTTCCACACGGGGTCAAGGGCCTGTTTTTTCGAGATACAACGCCGTGACCTCGATGCGCTCGATCCGCTTCCGGTGGTGGGCCATCGTGGCGGGGAGGGGAAACCTGAAAGCCCAGCGCCGTTTGGCCGCAAAGCCCG
>CAYUKJ010000086.1:0-5277 GCA_964445245.1 uncultured Methanosarcinales archaeon
CGATCGTGGCGACGTGCACCGAGTCGGCGCCAAGTGCAGAATTGAGGTGCTCGCGAAGATAAGCTGAATGCTCTTCGAACGAGAGCGCGTCCATTTGTGCGTGGACGATCTCGTGGGTCCAGATTTCCCTGTCGCCGAGGTCCTCGTCAAGTTCGTAGAGCTTGGCCCGCAAGAGCGCCGGGGGCATCCCCTTGACGGTGATGGTCTCGCTTGAGTCGTCGTAGGCAAGAGCCGCCTGGGGGGCTAGTTTGGAGAGGACGAATCCGAGTTTTTGGCCCTGGGACTTGGCGGGATCGAGCTGGAGAGTGTATCCAGTGGGCGCGCCCTCGGCGTCCAGGATCTGGTAGCAGTAGAGCGGGGGGTCGTTGGCGTCCGCGGATTGGCGGCAGGGCCGGTGCGGGCTGTCGCGGCGGCCGACGAAGGCCTGGTAGGCCGCGGAAATCTCTTCGAGGGTCAGGACATGGTCGGTTTCCTTGCGGTCCGGCCCTTTCGAGTTGAAGCGCGACAGCGTCATCTCAAGGGTTCCCGGATCGAGCCTGGGGAACGCGAGGCTGTCTTTTGTTGGAAGCTCGGCGGCGACGGGAGCGTTTGTGGCTGCAGAGAGCGCGGCGGCCAGGTCGCGGACCGCGTCCAGCGACTCTGCCGTTTCAATCTGGTACCCGCTGCCTTGGATTTTCAGGCGCTTGTGGTTGCTGCCGGCTGTGGCGGAGGCTTGGACCGGCTCTGTCTGGGGTTGGGGCCCCGGCCTGTCGCCTGCCCACAAGTAGAGAAGGGTGGCTGCGGCCACTAAGGCCCCGCCTCCAAGGAGACGCTTCATCTGAGGGCATATGGCTTCCTCTATTTTTAAGCTTTTCTATAATTTACCACTACTTAGAGATAAATACGTATATTTAGTTTAAAAGGAAATGTTTTTAACCATGGGATAAGGGGGCACGGGCATGTCCAAGCTGGTTCTTGCCCTTGCCTTGTGCGTGACTCTTGTCGCTCTGGCCGGCCTCTGGGGCTTCTCGAACGCAGGCAAGGCACATCTCCAGCGTCAGGCAGGCCCGCTTCAAATCTCGGGCCTCCAATCCTCGTCAACAGCGGCTATGGGGGCGCCCATACGGACAGTTTCCCATCTCGTGGCCGGATCCCGGCGTCTTGCGGAAGTCTCGGCGTCAGGACTTCGGTATGTGCACATCGATCCGGCCCAAAGCGTCGCCGCACTGACCGATGGCGGCGGGGAGCCTGCCTTTCGCGCCGACTATGCCCCGTTCGGAGGCCTCCTCGGGAGCGCAGGGTCCTCGAAGTACGGCTTCGGGGGCAAGGAGGCTGACGCGTCGGCCTGGCTCAGCTTCGGGGCGAGGCCCTACAATCCGAGGGTGGGCCGCTTTGCGGCCGCCGACCCGGTCACGCGCAGCACGCGAAGCAGCTACGCCTTCGCCCTCAACGCCCCCGGAAAGTTCGTCGATCCCACGGGAAAAAAGGAGAAGCCCGTGGCCGTCCTTATCTACTCCTCGCACAGTCCCGAATTCCTCTTGGAAGTCAACCAATACATCTCAAACTACAAGGACCGCTTCGAGTTCCGCACATATGCCGTGTACGGCTCCGAGGAGATGACCAAGGCCTTCGAGGAGGTGAATGCCCTCATTGCCTCCGGGCGGACAGTCTCCCGCGTCAACTTCTTTGACCACGCTGGAACGGTAATGTTCGGCATGGACGCCTATGGATGGATGGCCATTCCCCGCCTGACGCGGCAGCCTGGCGCCGGGCGCTGCACCCTCATGGGGACGTGCGGCGGAGGGGAAGGAAGCCTCCTCGTCTATGACGTCATGGCCAGGATAGCAAACTCGAACTATGTTGGCACGAAGGGGAGTTTTTATGGCATCACGCGGACCCCGAGAAAAAATGATCTCACAGCCGTCTTGGTCCAACACAGAAAGGAAAGCGAGCCGATCTACCTGACGGCGGAACAGGCGTTTTCAAGGTTTCCGGACGAATTCAAGAAAAACCTCGCGGACGACTTATTTATAGGAGGGAATTCCGTTTCCTGGTACAGCAAGGCCCTTTCGACGCCGGACAGGCAAGTTTATCCCCGGGTAACCCCTCGGGACGATATGTTTGAGTACGTAGAAAGGATAGATACTATAGAGCAGGCCACTCCCGATGATCTCGGCACACTGCCTGCCATGGACACGGTTACGCTCATCAACGAGATGTACCGTACGCCCACGGACAGGCTTTACCGGCCCCCTCCTCGATGACCTGAGGAGCCTCCGTGCAGCTGCAACTACGGGCGCCCCTGCCGGAACTCCACCCACCGGCTCTCGCCAGTATACGCGGAATCCGGGATGGGCGTCTTGAACTCGGCCGCGTAATCCTCGCGAGTGGCGGGGTAGTAGTAGACGTCAATCCGGCCGCTATTGCGCCGCACGCCCTTGGCGAAGCACCACGAGTTGGCCCCGATGACGGTCACACCGAGGTAATCCCGCAGCGCGGCCCCGATGGGCCGCCCGTCGATGGCGTCGGCGGCGGGGTGGCATGTGTAGAGCTTGAGGACGGCGTCGTCCGTGAAGCGTGCCCGAATCCTCTGCGTCTCGGCCGGTGAGCGCTCCGCGGTGTCCGTGGAATCGAGATAGGCATGCTCGCTTGGCATCGTGAGCGTCGTCCAAAGGCTTTCTGAATCCCCGTGCCCGAACCAGAAGACGTTCTTGATCTTCTCCCGGCCGGCGAGCAGATAGGCGAAGAATTCGTCGTCGTTCCGGATCTCTTTCGTGTCCGTCCGGCCGGTGAGGTTCCGCTTGAGGGTCCGGGCGGCGGCGGCGATGTCGCCGATGTAGAGGCCGGTGCCCTTCCCGTCGTCGCACAGGACGATAAGATTCATACCCTCCTTCCTCTTCTGTTCAGAGGCGCGAAGCGCCTTTTGGTATTCCAATTCCATCGCAAGGCCGTGGTCGTTGCGCCGGCCCTGCGCGAGCGTGGCTGAAGCCTCATGCTGCGCAATCCGCTCAAGGGGAAGGCTGGGCGAGGCGGATACGCTTAGGGCAAGAAAGCCGGCGAAGGCAAGAGGCTTGAGCATGCAAGTTGAGAGAGCGGACAAGTTTATAAAACTATAAGTTTTTATTACTATGTAGAAGTGGCTATATTTAAAGCATATTTAAATATTTATATGCCTTTTGGGGTGCTCAAGGCCGCGATGAAAATACCGGTTTGTGGCATTACGGGCGAGCCACATCACAGTGCGGAGGCAGCAGCGACCGGGGGTCGTACGTCGCCGCCCCTGGCGACGAGCATGCGGAGGACCCCGAAAATCCTCGCATACCAGCAACGGCGTTGCTGAGCATGCCAGCAACCGGGATTGCCGTGCACCCCGTACGGGATGGTCGTGCCCGCGGTTGCGGCGGCCCAGCGGCGAGCGGGCCGGCAGCCGCCGAAAGCGGATGATTTCATCGCGGCCCCTCAGTCCACAACCCCCTGTAAAGGGAAGGGAAGGAAATAGTTAAATATTGACCCTATGCGAAGGCCCCGATGCCGAAGGCCCCGATGCTTAAAGGACTCACTGTAGGCGTTCTCGTCCTGTGCCTTTTTTTGGTTCTCCTCGGGGTCCGGGAGTTCTCCCCCGAAGGGCGGGCCTTCTTGAAGGTGAAATCGAGCTTCACAGGGGTTCCTGGCACCCCGATTGCGGCGGAGCCCCGTGCTGCCTCCTATCCATCGCCCGCAACCGTGGTTCCTTCCAAGGCAGTCTCCCACATCTTCGCAGGCCCGCACCGTCTCGCGGCAAGGACTTCATCCGGGGTACAATTCGTCCACGCCGATCCCGTCCAAAGCATCTCTGCGATGACTGAATCAACCGGCGAGGCGGGCTTTCACGCTGACTATCTGCCCTTCGGCGCCTCCCTCCGGCGATGGGGCGACTCACGATACGGGTTCGGAGGCAAGGAGGCAGACTCCAGCGCCCTTCAGTATTTCGCGGCAAGAAGCTACAATCCCCTGCTGGGAAGGTTCGATGCGGTGGATCCCGTCCTGCGGCCCACGGAGTCAGCCTACGCCTACGTGCGAAACAACCCCCTGGCGCTCGCTGATCCGACTGGAACCGACAGCAAGGCGCAAAGCCCTCCGCAAAACTCCTTTGATTGGTCCGCTTTCCTCAACCCCCTTAATGCACGAATCGCAGACAAACAGAGAACAACGGAGACGGGGCGCGGCATGTACATCGGGACCTCGGCTGCAATCCCGGAATATGAAAAGGAGTTCGCCAGCAGCTGCGTCCCTGTCGATTGCGTGTCGCCCGTCCTGTGGGTCCTTCAGGGCTTCCCCAAGGAGGAACGCGCCAAGATCATACAGAACGCAAAGGATTCAGAAGGCTACTTCTCCACGGCTCTTCTGCTCGAGGAGCTGGTCCTCAACCACGGATGGACGGCCTTTGGATACGTCGACAACAGAAAAGAAGACAAACCGACCCAAGCAAATGTCTACGCAAGCCAAAGAGACTACAAGCTCTTCCGGAACAAGAAAGGGGAGGACAGATACCAGGCCGGGCAGGCCGCGTTCCCGTTGGCCAGAGTCCATGTGGTCACCGACGAGGCTTCGGATGCCGAGGCCCAGAGGTCAATTTCAAGGTCCATCTTCATGGGCGGCATAGGAGTTGCGGGAAGCGGTTTCCATTCATTCACACTTTCAGGCGACGAACAAGGGATAATGACCATAGAAGTGCATCTGGCAAATGGCCCTATGTCAGAAACGGCTCCCGGTCCCATAGACATCCATGATGGGTTCAGGCTTGAGTTCGCCCCTGGGACCGCGGTGATCGCTGTGCCGCCCCTGCCGGCGCCGAAGGGCCGCTAACGCAACGGCCGCGCCTATCGGTGAGGCACTTCGTATTCAACCCTGTTCTGGCTGATGATGCAGGAGGGGAGCGCGCGAAGCCTCTGGCTCTGCGCAGCGACAGGGCCGAAATAGCCGGTCGAATCTATCCAGGCCGAGATGAATTGCCTCCGGCAACCCAGGGCATTTTCATAGGCCTCTTGCGAGGTGACCGCGCCGTCCCTGTCCGCGTCGGACCTCCCATCGGCCATACACTGGAGCAAGGTGCGCCCGAAATCGCTGTCGCGGTTGCGCAGCGTTCGCGTGCCCCTGTCAGACGCAAACACGTTCATCGTCGGGAGTGGGTGCATTTTGTCCAGGGCAAATCCCGAGAAGCAGTAGTTGAGCACCAGCGTGATCCGTCCGGCAGGGTTGCCTGCCAGAAGCGAATCCAGGTCGGCCGCGTAGAGCGCGGCCTGGGGCGGCGGGGCTCCC
>CAYUKJ010000087.1:0-5095 GCA_964445245.1 uncultured Methanosarcinales archaeon
TTAAAAGGCATGGACTTTCTCTTTCTAGACTTCTTAGTATACCGGATTATGTCTTCAAGTATTCCAACTGCTTCTTCCCTTATTTTTTTATGTCGCATTACTTAACAAATTATACACTTAGCCTTATAAATATTACTTTTCAAACACCCGTCCCCCTACGAAACGACGGATTAAAATTGTCTCCTTGATACTTGTTCATTATGGCTCACTGTGTTAGCTTGATGGAACAACTGCCACTAAAATTTAACTCTTAGGTTTCCCTTCGGGACGTTGCACTAACCCTCGTTCCTATCGGAAGTGTATAACAGCGATCGCATATGTTATGTGCTATCAGGCTCCTTCGCTATTCCCTCCTCGATGATTCGGGCAACGTCGCCCAGGCGCGCAGGATTCAAGCTGATCTGCGACCCGTAAGACGCGGGCTTCTCAAGCACAAGACCCTCCTTGATGAGCTCGGTCGCGGTCTTTTTCGCCGCGCCGTGCAGGTGTCTGGGGATGCCTGCCGTGATGTGCTCGAACGCCGTGTGCTTGCCCCCGATGGCACGCCGACGGAAGAGCTTGCGCAAAATGACGACCCTGAGATCCATGAGGTCGTGCTCGGCGAACGGCCCTTAAAAAGCTTTGTTCATTTTTAGAAGCTACTTTCTTCGAAAAACATATAAAGGAGCCTCTATTTGCGAATATCATGCAAACCAAGACTTCCTTCGTGCTGGTTTTCGGGGTTTCCCCCACCGTCAGAGTTCTCGACTTCCTCATCGACAACCAGGAATTTGACTACAACCTGACCGAGATTGCGCAAGGAGCCGAGGTGGGCTGGACGACCCTCCACCAGTTCTGGCCGGGACTCGTCAAGCTGGGTCTCGTCCGGCAGACGCGCACAAAGGGCCGAGCGGTCCTGTACAAGCTGAATCTGGAGAACGCGCTTGTGAAGAAACTTCTGGAGCTCGACCTCTTGATCTCCAAGCAAATGGCGATTTCGCACCATGAGACGGTCGTAGCGGCATAGTTTGGACACCAAGACCTCCGACAGACGCTGCCTCCTATCATTCGTGCGCGCCGTGCCACCCCCACTTCGTCGCCTGGAGAAGCAGGAGGTGACGCTCGGAGCCGCGCACAAGAAACCTCGGAAGGGCTCCCTTTGGTAGACCCCGGACTCGACGCCATCGTACAGGTTGCGTTCCATGCACCCGGGAAGGCGGACCGAGCAATTAAGGTTTTGCGCGGGGGAGGCGCAGCTACTTCTTCGCCTGCAGGATCAGGATGTCCTCAGTGGTGAGCTTCTTGCCCTTCTTGAGCTTCTCCTGGACGGTGGCGCTCTTCTCTGAGAGGATGGCGCTGCGCGTCTTGGCCTCCTCCTCGCGGACCTCGACCTTGTTGTCGTCCAGCTGCTTCTTGACGCGCACCATCTCGTCCTGCCTCGCCTTGAGGTCGGCGTTGAGGGCCACGTACTTCTCCTTGAATTCCAGGAACTTCGCGTAGGCGGCCTCCTCCTCCTTCTTGAGCTCGTCGATCTCTGTGGAGGTGCCCAGCATCGCCTCGTGCTGCACCTGGCTCTGCTTGGCGGTCTCCTGGATCCTGCGGTGGAGCGCGTTGGCCTCGGCCTTGAGGGCGGAGACCTGCGCGCTCTTCTCCTCGATCGGGGCGATGAGCCCCTCGACGTCCTTGAATTCCCCGGCTAGCTTCTTGAGGCGCCGGATCTCCTTCATGAGGGCCTGCTCCTTCTCGAAGCTCATCGGCTCGGTCTCGACCCGCACCTCCAGGCGCTCGATGGTCCGCCGGACCTGCGCGGGGTTGCCCTTGACGGGCGACTTGGCGCGCTGGGCCCGCATCTGGGCCTGCAGCGCCCGGATATCCTTGACGAGGGCCCCGATCCTGGTGTTGATGGCGTTGCGCTGCTCCTTGAGGGCCTTGACCTCGCCGGTGAAGGCGTTGCGCTCGGAGCGCGTCTCTCTGACCCTGGAGATAGTTGAAGAAATCCTAGCGTAGATTTCCTGCTTTCTGGCGAACCACTGCTCCTTGTCCTTGCTGACCTTCGCAAGCTGGGCTTTCAGGTCGGCGGCCTCCTGCTTGGCCTTGGCCAGTGCGTCGACAAGCCCTTTGATCTCCTCCTCGGTCAGCATGTCCTCCGGATCAGCCGAAGAGAGCGCCAAGGCCGGCCGCGGCGGCGGCCTCGTCCTTCTTCTCCTCGACCTTCTTTTCCTCCTTCTTCTGTTCTTTATGGGCCTCGCCCCCTGCTGCGGGGGCGGGGACGGCGACTGGCATGGCGGCGCTCTTGATGGCCTCATCGATGTTCACCCCGTCAAGGGCGGCGACGAGCGCCTTGACGCGGCCCTCGTCGGGAGACACGCCGGCGGCCTCCAGGACCTTTTTGACGTTGGCTTCGGTGATCGGCTTTCCCGCCTTGTGCAGGAGCATGCTGGCGTAGATGTATTCCATGGTGCTTCCTCCGTGAGTGTCAGCCGAAGAGGGCTCCTAGCCCTGCTGCGGCGTCTTCCTTGGGTTTCTCCTCCTTGTCCGGCTTGGCCTGGGGGGAGTGAGCAGGAGTCTCGGGGGCCGGCTCGGGCCCTGCAGCCGAGAGGACTGCAAGGGCCTCCGCGTAGGCCTTCATGAGGAGGTCGTTGACGACAGCGTCGGCCAGGATCTCGTTCGCGAGCGCGACGGCACGGGCCTCGCGGAAGGCCTTGGCAAAAAGGTGCGGCAGGCTCTCCTTTGTCGGGAAGCCGGTCGCAAGGCTGAGGGCGAGGGCGTCGCGGGCGGCGGCGCGCACGTCGTCCTGGTACTTGGCCGGGTCGATGTCGAGGACCGCCTTCGTGAGGAGATCCTCCTTTTCAAGGACGGCGACGATGTCCAGGCCGATCTCCATAGGCTCGATGCCCAGGCGGGCGAGGATGGCGGCTTTCTTGCCGTCGACGACCGTGCCGGCCTTGGCGACCACGGAGTCCTTCTTGATGGCGACCTTGCCGGCTTCGATGCCGGCCGCTACGCCGACCTGGCCAAGCTCGCCGATGATGGGGCCAGGGGCGAAGCTCGTCGGGCCCGCGGGGACGACGATGTCTTGCGGCGCGACCTGGCCGGCCTTGATGGGGGCTTTCGACTTGTTGGCCTTGAGCAGCGCGTAGAGCTTGAAGGGGTTCTCGGCTGTGAAGACGAGGGCAGGCATGCCTTGGAGGTGGGCCTTGAGGCGCTTGGCTTCCGCGTTCTTGGAGGCGTCAAGGGCCCGCGTGATGAGGCGGCGCTTGCTCATGCGGATGAGCACACGGCCCCGCAGGGTCTCGCGCATGCGCTGGAGCTGCTTGGCCGGAAGGTGGGCCATGTTGGCGACGGCGACGACGGGGCTTTTGTCTAGGAGCTCGGCGAGCTGCTTGACCTCCGCCTTCTTTTGGGGGCTGACCGAGACGGCGCGCTGCTCCATCAGACCTTCACCGGCTTGGACATCGTGTACTTGAGGTACACGGTGCGGATGTTGTTCTTCTCCTGCGGGAGGTGATGTATGATCTGGTCGTAGACGTTGGCGATGTTCTCGATGACCTCTTCTTCCGGCATGTCCTGGCGGCCGACGGTCACGTGGATGACCGGCTCCTTCTTGGCCGCGACGCGCACGATCGACTGGAAGCGCTCGTAGACCTGGCGCATATTGGCGTTGGCCGCGATGACGGCGCCGCTCTTCGGGTTGGGCATCTTGCCCCGCGGGCCCAAGACGCGGCCGAAGCTCTGGGCGACCTTCTGCATGAGGTTGCCCTGCGCGATGAAGTAGTCGTAGGCGGCGGCCATTTTCCTGAGCTGCTTCTTGTCCGCGTACTTGGAAAAATCGTCTTGCGTGATGACGAGGTCGCAGACCTGGCGCGCGCTGTCGGTGAGCTCGGCGCCCGTGAAGGCGCAGATCTTGCGCTTCTTCGTGACGGGGTGCGGCAGGCTCATGTAGAAGTCGACCTGCTCCTCGGGGTTCTTGAGGTTGAGGTCGCGCAGGGTCACGACCAAGTCGACGGCCTGGGTGAACTTGCGAGGCTTGGCCTCCTGCTTGAGGACTTGGACGGCCTTTAAGATGACGGTCTTTTCCATGCGTCCCTCCTACCGGCGGTAGTGATAACGGGCTAAAACGCCAGAAACCCCGGGGGATTTATAAAGGTTGTGGGGTGAGGGGGTTCGGAGAGAATCTGGAAACTTCTGCCTAATCGCGAATCTCGTTAATTATTGAACAATTCCGAGATTCGCTAGTATAGCAAATCGCGTTCATTAAGTTCCAATATTACTGCGATTTGCTATAAGAATGACTCACCAGCTTTTCCTCGCCACGGCGCGCATAGAAGGCATAGACCCCGTCCTCCTTGAATACGACCGCGGCGGGCTCTTTGTGGCCGTAGGCTGGCGCCATGCCGACGTCGACGAAAAACACCATGTTGAAGTAGCTGGCGATGCGCGATTGTGGCGTGTGGCCGACGACGATGTAGTCCACGCCGAGCTGGTGGGCAAGGCGGGCGGCCTCGGCGGGGGTGGCAGTCAGAAGGTCACGGTTCCAGAAGGGACTGTCGCGCTCTGCAGCGGCCGGGTCGTACTCAGATACCTGGATGCCCTCGGCATCAGCCATGCTTGCGGCCTGTTCGATGTCGAATTCCGCCTCGTACTGCTCTAGGGCGGCCCGCGTCTGGAGGTGCTGAGGCAGCCCGGCGTGGACGAATAGGACTTCTTTGCCTCCAAGCCTGCTGAAGCGGAGGGGGCGAAGCGTGCGCAGCCAGCCGCCCAGGTCGCCGCCGGGCGAGAGGCGGCGCACATAGGCCGAGAAGGCGGCGATGCCGTTGCCGCCGAATTCGCGGATGAACTCGGTGCCGCCGTTGCTGCCGTGCACGCTTTTATGCAGATAGTCGCGGAGCATCTCGTCAAGCGGGCCGAAATTGCCCGTCATCCGGTAGGCCTCAAGCACGTTCTTGGCGATTTCCAAGTCCCCGATGGCCATCAGCTCGTGGTTGCCGAGGAGGGGATGCACGGCCAGAGGGTTTTGCGCCTGGAGCGCCATGACGGAGTCGAGGACCGCCCGCCCCTGGTCACCGAGGTCTATGTAGTCGCCGAGAAAGACGAGCTCGACGCCCTGCCGTAGCCT